>VGYV01000159.1 GCA_016872855.1 Planctomycetota bacterium | reverse complement strand
CGCCTCATCGCTGCCTGCTTCCATCAGCCAGTCAATCACCATCAGCCCATCGCCCGCCTCCCGGAACCCCGTCGCCTTATCCAGAAACGACCCCTTCTCGATCCCCGTCATCCAGTGTTTGGGATTCTTCTTCGGGATCACCGCCTCCAGCCGATCCGTCTCGATCTTGATCGCCCGTTCGTCCTCAATCACCTTCACCCACTCAGCCTCCTGTGCCGCTACCAAGCCGGCAATCGCGATCAACACCCCCAACGCCAACGGGGGGAACAGCGTCATGGTGGGCCTCCTGAGTCGCCCTCCCGCCCACCTACCATGCCAACGCCCAGCCATCGGATCAAGCCCCTCCCGAAGGTTCCAATACCTTCGGGAGGGTAAGCGCACGCTACCCGCCCCCTTGGGGCAGAGGAGGCCCCCGGCGCACGGAGTCGCAGTTGCAGCCCGCGAAGCGGGCGACCCAGCCGTAGCCCAGGGCGACCGAAGGGAGCCCTGGGAAGCGAGTCGCCCCATTCATGAGCCCCTGAAAGTGGCGATTCATGGCCCCCTGAATCGGCCCCCTTCGGGGCTGTGTGGTTGCGCGTGCTGACCCGCACGTGGGAACACCGTAGCTCATCCCGCACCCGAACCGGACAATGCAGGATGACGACCCGGGTCCGCCGCGCCCAGCACCCCGGGCATGCTCGCGCTAGTCGCTCACCTCTTCTTGAGAAGCAAGTCCGCCTGTGCCCTCGTGATTCTCCAACACCCGTTGAAGTCGGTGAGTCGCATGAAGCCTGTTGGTGGCTCGGGGTCAAACAGGGCGACCCCTAGCCTAGTGCCATCCTCACTCACCCAGAGATAGCCGCCTGAGCACCAGTCAATGTTAACGTCAAAGTCCCTCCCGAACGCAAAGGTTGTTCCCGGCCTGTTGCGGTAGGCCATGTTCTTTCCTTCGCCAGTCACCGAGATCGTGATGTGTGGGCTACGCTCGCTCTCGATCCCGAGGATGACGACGTTGGTGGTGGATATCTCAATCACCGCTCGACATTGTGTAGACTCTGAGATCGTCATCCTCCTTGCGACCATGACTTCACAGCCGGATGCACAAAGAAGAGCGGCACCGGCCAGGGACATCGTCGCTTTGCCGTTCATCCCTTTGCCTCCTTCAGGGGTTGCGGGTACAGCACCAGTCGGACGAGTCCAGGGAAGGCCCCCCTTGACTAGCAGGCGTCATCGCGTGGCGAAGAGGACCTGTCTGGCGTCCTCAGAGACTGAGTTGGCGCCTCGCCTCGGCAAGAGAGATGGTGGGCGCGGTGGCCTCCTCGGCCTTGGCGGCGCGGAGGGCATGGAGGTCATCGAGGGTCTCGAATATCCGCCAGGCGTCTTCGCGGGGCACGCGGCGCAGATCCTTCATCGCGCGCGGCTTGAGGTCCACTGTGTACCGCATGGCACTAGGATAGCATCGAGGAGTCGGCTCGTCAACCCGTCTCAGGCGCTGCCTGGTCCAGCCGAGGTCTTGGGGCGGTAGTCGCGGCGGTCGAGGCAGGCGTCGTAGGTGGGCCGCTCGATCCGGATCCAGTCCGTCTTCTCGATGCCGCGGCGTGCCCCCCACCGAGCCTGCCTCGGTGGAGGCGAGGTTTTGCGACTACTAGGCGCTGCTCCCACTTCTCCCCCTCTCCCCCCGCCCGCTACGGGCGGGGGGAGAGGGGGACGGGGGGTGAGGGCGCCGCCGCGTAGTGGTCAAACCTCCGCCCCACCGACACAGGGTCGGTGGGGGCGGCAGAATCTACCTACAATTCCGGCCCGCACCCGGATCAACGCAAGCGCTTGCCTAGAGGGGCAGAACGTGGTACATTACACGAGGAGAGCAAGCGCGCGTGGACGGCGTCGCGAAGCCCTGCCAGGCACAGGGTGGATTAGCAAATGGGCGATTTGGTTTACCTGGACTACAACTGCTTCCAGCGCGGTTTCGACGACCACCGCCAGGTCCGGATCCGCATGGAGGCTGCGGCCTGCGAGGAGGTCTTCGCCAAGGCCGAGGAGGGCGTTGTGCGGCTCGTCTGGTCCTTCATGCACGAGGACGAGTGCGCACTGTGCCCATTCCCCGAACGCGCGCTGGAGGCGCTGAACCTCGCCTGTGTGTGCGCTGTCAGGGTTGGGCCCACGGAGGAAGTCCGAACAGCCGCCCGCTCGATCCAGCAGGAGGCCAACCTGTCCGCCAGGGACGCCGTGCATCTTGCATGCGCTCGCGCCGCCGGCGCCAACGTGCTGCTGACCTGCGACGACGACTTCCTGCGGCGCGCACCCAAGGCCGCCGCCGGGATTGCCGTCATGAACCCTGTGGACTATGTCCGAAGCAAGCAAGGAGGCTGGTAACGATGGCTGCAATGAGCGACGTGGAAATCCGAGCCAACGGCATCCTGGCCCTCAACAGGGCCCTCGGCCCCACCGCGGCCCTGCGCTTCCTCACCCTCATGTGCCACGAGCCCACCGACTACGTTGCCATCTCCCGGCGACTCTACCAGGACCAGACGGTAGACGACATCTTCGAGCGGGCGCAGAAGAGGTGGAAGGAAGCTGCCACGGGTTAGGCGCATTGCAGGTTGGCCCTTGCCCGCAAGTGGGTCGGTGTCAAATCTTCTTTGGGTGGGTGTCAAATCTTCTTTATTCACTTATCCGCTGCCTGCTGTTGCCCGGCCTCTCAGACCCTGAGCTTCCGTCTTGCCTGAGCGAGAGAGATGGTTGGCGCATCGGCCTCCATGGCCTTGGCGGCGCGGAGGGCCTGCAAGTCCTCATTCATCTCACGCCGGTTGGATCCCGCTCTGCGCCGCATGGCACTAGGATAGCATCGAGGAGTCGGCTCGTCAACCCGTCTCAGGCGCTGCCTGGTCCAGCCGTGGTCTTGGGGCGGTAGTCGCGGCGGTCGAGGCAGGCGTCGTAGGTGGTACGCTCGATCCGGATCCAGTCGGTCTTCTCGATGCCGCGACGGTCGAGAGAGAGAGAATAACCCCGCCCAGCGCCTTCCGGCTGTCCAGACGGGGAGCAAGTGGCGGCAGAAGAATAACCCCGCTCAGGGCCTTTCGGCAAGCCGAGCGGGGAGCAATTCTGCCAACATTGTAGCGCACGGCAGCCGAGAGTCAAACGACTTTGCGGAGTTTGGGCATCTGCCGTGGTGGATGGACGCGTGGCGCCGGCCCGCCTCTGTGCATGGGGAGAGCTGCGAAGACATGCGACAGCCTGTTGGAGTGCGGTCGCTTGAGACCGCTGTTGGCTTCTGAGGCGCGTGCCGCAATAGCGTCACCTGCCGCGTGGAAGACGATGGCCATACGGGGCGAGGCTTGTGGGGGACCACGCGCCGGCTAATTCCACAGCGGCCCTTCGGCTTCGCTCAGGGCAGGCTACGCCGCCGCACTCCGACAGGCTGACGCACTTCATCAGGCCCCTCCGGGGCGCGATGGGCCGAAGTGAGGGGTAAGAGGTAGGGCGACAGCCTGTTGGAGTGCGGTCGCTTGAGACCGCTGTTGGCTTCTGAGGCGCGTGCCGCAATAGCGTCACCTGCCGCGTGGAAGACGATGGCCATACGAGGCGAGGCTTGTGGGGGACCACGCGCCGGCCAAGTCCACAGCGGCCCTTCGGCTTCGCTCAGGGCAGGCTACGCCCCCGCACTCCGACAGGCTGACGCACTCGGTTGGGCGCCGTCACTTGTCTGCCGCGCGGAGCCACTGGACTTCGGCCTCGGCCCAGAGGGGCATGGGGTTCGGGGCGCGGCCGAGGAGGGTGAGGGTGACGGGGTTGGAGGGGTCGTGGTCGAGGAGGGCGTGGCCCACCAGCTTGGCCTCCATCGGCTGCCCCGTCGCCCCCAAGGCAACCATGAGCATGTGCTTGGCTCGGGTGCTCTGGGGGTAGGCGGCTGCGGCGGACCGGGCAAGGGCGACGGCCTGCTTCGGGTCGTCGCGGAGGGTGAGGCGGGCGAGGTAGAGGGCGGCGGCGGGGGTAGGGATGGGGCACTTGAGGGCGGCACGGTAGTGTTCGATGGCTTCGGGGCGCTTGCCCTGGCGCTCCAACGCAAGGCCGAGGTAGAAGTGGGCGGTGGGAATATGGGAGGGGACGCGGGGCACGGAGGCCCCGCCCACAATGGGCTCGCGGGGCAGGGACGCCCCGCCCACAACACCACCACCAGCCCCGCCTACAGCAATGGCCTTGGTGAGGAGGTCAACGGCAGAGGCGAGGTTGGCTTCGCGGCGCTTGGCGGCGTCGGAGTCGGCCTCGGGGCCGGGCTTGGGATAGGCATAGCCGACGCGGACCTGTTCGTCCTTGAGGTGGCAGCGGGCGAGGTCAATCATGAGTTTGGCGGAGTTGGGCTCCTGCTTGAGGGCTTCGGCGAAGCGGCGGAGTGCGCCGTCGAAGAAATGGCCGCGGCGCCGCCAGAGGGTTGAGTAGTCCTCGTCGTAGTAGGCGGCGTTGAGGCCCCGCTGCCAGCGGGGCTTCTCGGGCATCTTCCACTGTTCCTGCGGCACCTCGTCTGCGCGAAGCTCGTAGGCGGCCAGGCGTGCGCCGTCGGGGCCGACGACCTCCAGCTCGCCGTCGCCCGCAGGCGCAGCCACCTCGCGCCGCCAGGGCCTCGCGGGGTCGAGGTCGAACGTCTCGCGGAGAACGTTGTCGCGCCCAACGCGCAGGCTGGCGACGCAGCCGGGGATGTGCCTTGTGCCGCAGATGCCCGCGAGGACCTTGCCGTCGGGCCGCCGCAGCAGATTGAGCGCGGCGTGCTCGTTGGCGAAGACGTAGCCGCCGATGCCCCAGACCTGATACCACGAATCGGACGCACGATAGGCGCTCAGCTCGGGCTGGTGGCCGGGGTCCTCCATCACGGCGGAGGTGGCCGTCCATATCTCGAAGTGCTGGTAGTAGCGCTCGGGCGAGACGGGCAGGGTCTGGGTCCACAGCTTCGCCGCGGGAAGGGTCGCGGGGTCGAAGACGCGGACGGCGCCGCGGTCAGCCTTGTGCTCGTAGCAGCCGTGGAAGCGCTCGCGGGGCATGAAGCCGAACTCGCTCAGGTCGCCGCGGCCGGGCACGAGATTCCGCTGCCAGGAGAGGTCAACGCCGTTGCGGACGGGCCAGGGCGCCAGGTCGGTGCGGCCCGCGTTGTAGCCGTGCTGGGCGACCCAGGGCGTGGGCAGGATGAACTGCGTGTCCATCGTCTTCGGGTGCATCGTGTCAATCCACGCCGCGAGGCCCCAACCGTAGGGATTGAGGTTCTCGAACTCGTATTCGAGGTCAACGCGCGCGACGCCCGGCCGCAGGAGGACGCGGAAGACGGCTCGCTGCATGGTGGGTGTGGAAGTGTGGCTCATCGCCACGCCGGCCGTGCCGTCGGGGCGCGCGACCTTGGCCCACTGCCAGGCGTCGTTGTAGGTGTTGCCGTGGTGGAAGTAAGGGAAGTTCACCTCAACTCCGCCGAGGTTCCAGGGGTGGCCGCCCTCGAAGTCGTCGGGGTGGGTCTCAAGGTAGGGATTGACGAAGAAGAGCTGGGACTTCGATGCTTTGTTGAAAACCTCATAGAGCCGCCCGCCGACGCTGGGCAGCACGGTGCAGCGGAGGTATTCGTTCTCGATGGTCACGGCGGGGTAGGCAACAGGCTTGAACTCATCGAGGCGTTCCTGGGGCGCCTTGCCTTTGAGCAGGAATGGCCCCGTGAGGATTCGGCGGGTGCCCTCGGCGACCCGCACCCCCTCTACGGCCTGGCACGAGGTGCAGGCGACCATCAGTGCGGCAACGAGCGTGAGCTTTCCTGTCACGGTTGACTCCTTTGATCCCACCCCACGACGATTATGGTTCTGGTCGGCCCCCCGGTCAAGCGGCGCTCCGTCGCGCGGCAGCGCGCCGCCCCAACCGTAGGGCAAGGCAATCTGACTTGCAGGGTCGGTGGCAGCGGGGTATAATCCCCAGTAGGGAACGGCGCAATCGGGCGAAGAGAGAGCCAGCGATGTGGCGCGTAGAGGATGGGTTTTTCGGGGCAGCACTGGGAGCGGGCCTTGGCGTAATGGCCCCGACGAGCCCCGTCGGCGGCTTCCTCTTGCTGCTCGCGCTGCTTTCCGGCGTGGTCCTCATCCTCAATCGAGTGGGCGCGACCACAGATCGGTGGCGGCAGGCCTGCCGCGCCGGTGCGGCCATTGTCCTCTGTGCCGCGGGGTGGCTTGCCCTGTGCCTCATCGGTGCCTCCAAGCCGGAACACGGCCTCCTGTTCACTGCCCCGGTGATTGCGTGGGTGGCCGTGAAGTTCGAGTCCCTGTATGTAAAGGGGGGCTAAGCGATGCAGGTTGTTGGCTACGCCCTGTTGGCTCTGGCAGCCCTTGCCGCCCACTTCTGCGCGCTCAAGCCCGAAGTGATCGAGCGTTGGCTGCTTCGGCTGTTCCGTCCCTCCAAGCCCTCGATGCCGGAAGAGGTCTACATCCCCTATTTCGAGGTCATCGAAGGCACATGAGCCGGCTCGAATTCCCCTACGACCCGAGATACCGTCCTCCTGCGCCGGTCGTGGAGATCTTGGTCAGGGGGCTGGATGGAGGAGAGGCTCGGTGCAAGGCTCTCGTCGACTCGAGCGCGGGGCTCTCGTGTGTTCCCCGGAGCGTGTTGGATTCCGTCGGGTCGAACCCGCACGACACCCTGCTACAGGTGGCCCCGCTTTTCGGGGAGCCAAGGGCGTTCATGGTGCACTACGTTGAAATCAGGTTGGGGAGCAAGCAGATGGCCCTCAAAGTCCTGGCCTACGATCGGGACGTAGCATTGCTCGGGCGGGACTTTCTTAATGAATGCACTGTCGTTCTGGATGGCAGGGCGCAGAAGGTTAGTGTAGAGGACTAGCGAGTTCAGGTCCGCGTTTTCCTTTCCCCGCGGCTGCACTTGACCACCGACGTGGCGATGTTGGGACTGGCGGGATTCACATCGAGCTTCTTGGTCTTCGGGAGGATGACAAGGTCCATGTCCTCCATCGGGATGGCGCCGAGGAGGGTCTCGTCGCCCATGACAAGCGCGCCGACGAAGCCGATGCGGTTCTTGAAACGGACCTCGATGGGGCCAACGTAAGGCACCAGCCTGGGAGTGCCGTCCGCAAGAATGACCTCCTTCTGGCTGATCTCCTCCAGCCCCAACTGCACCTGGACGTGTTCGGGAATGCACAGGTGCACGGCCCCAGAATCGGCCACGACCTCGACCTCGAACGGCGCCAGCTTCGGCTTGCGAGGATTCGCCAACACAACCTTCCCGACGACGAGTCCCATGATCTACCTCGTTCAGACTGTCGGCATCACCCATGCAATTCTATCCCCGCTTCTCCCGCTCTGTCAAGTAGCGGCAAGCGTCCCGCTTGCGGGCCTTGCGGGAGGGGCGGGCGGCGCGCTAAATAACTCGACCCTATAGGAAATTGTTCCCAGAGCTCTTGTGGACACAGATGGAAGCGGGGCATGATTGGCATGTGGCGTGGGCGCGGTGTCCGTCAGTCGGGTGTCCGCTTCGAGAGTCTTGGTGGTTCGGATGTGTCGCAGACGAAGTCCCCGCCACATTCCGGGCATAGCAAGACGGGGAATCCCCCTGGGTCGGCTGGCGGGAAGGCGTCCACGACGATGTCCTCAACCCACGCCGCGTGCTTGCAGGAACGGCAGCGGTATCTGTACCACTCGCTCGGCGTCATCCAGGGGTCCTCGTCCGGGAAGTTCGCCTCGTCCTGCGGGTTCGTCATCGGTGAGTTCCGTAAAGAAGGTTTCGAAGTAGTCCTTGATGATGCCGTACTTCGGATGAACGATCCGCTCGAGTTCCATCGGACTCTTGCACCGAGGACACAGGAGAGGGTCGCGGCCGAAGCTCTCGAAGAAGAGCTGCCGGAAGGGCTTGCGGGGAAGGACACGGAAGCCTTGAGGGTCCGGCGGCGCACTGGCGGGCACCACCGTAGCGAGGGTTTGGCGGGCCTGAGCGTAGCGGGTGTTGCCGTGGAGGCCGTAGTAGCGGATGCGCTGGAAGCCCTTCGGGAGGATGTGCTGGACCATCCGCCCGATGAACTTCAGCACAGGCAGGGTGGCGTGTTCCACTTGGCCGGTCTTATGGTCGTGGTACCAGTAGCTGACGGACCGGCCGTCGTAGCCTTCGATGCGCCGGACCGAGATGGGCGGGGAGACGACGTACTTGGCAAGGTAGCGGGCCAGCCCCTCGCCTCCCGGGGGGACCTTCCCCTTGTCGACGAAGGCCACGAAGCCTCTGGGGTATCCTCTCCACGCCTGGTCGATGGCTCGCTCCACGGCACGATCGGCGACTTCCTCACGCAACAGCGTCAGGAGGTAGTACTGCCACTTGCGGTGCACGAGCTCGAAGGGGATGTAGGATACCGGGGTCCAGCCGCCCTCCGGGTTCAGGCCGCCGCCGGTCAGGAGGATGTGAAGGTGGGGGTTGTAGTTGCCGGGCCGGCCGGCCGTCTGGAGCACGACGATGGAGCCGATGTCGAGCTCGACGCCCGCGGTTCGGCTGAACACGTCGCGCACGCACGCCGCTCCCGCGCGCATGAGGGGCGAGAGGAGTCCGGGATTGCGGTAGAACCAGACCCGCAGAAAGTCCGGCACGGTCAGAACGATGTGGCGGTAGACCACCCCGGGCAGCAAGCGCCGGCCGACGAAGCCCACCCAGCGGTCAGTGTAGGGCTTGGCACACGAGAGGCAAAACGACGACTTGCAGGAGAAGGCGATCCGCCGGGTCTCTCCGCAGTACAGGCAGCGGTACTGCACAAACCCCATCTTCTCGGGGTCGCCGCAATCCAGCATCTTCGCCACCACGCCGTTGTGGTACTCGGTATTGTACCGGGGACTGGCCGCCTTGAAGGCGTCCCAGTGGTCACGGAAGACCCACTTCAGCGTGTCCTTGTCGGCGTGTTCCACGGCGATCCTGCTCAGCCACGCCCCATCGTATGCACCGTTCGCGTCAGAGTCAACTCACCATGCACGGTTCTGGTTCCGGAGTCCCCGGCGAAGCCGGGATACAGCGATTCCGCTCTCAGGGAGACGGGCGAGCGATTAGTGGTTGGCCTGCCTTGGGTTAGGGTTCCCTTGTAGGTACGGAGCAGATTCGCATTCGAGAAAGGGCTTGACTTTCGCCCGTTGACTTGAGGCCCGCTATCGGCTTGAGGCCGATGACGCTCCAGGGTACGCCGACCTCGACCACGTAGCTGTCCTTCTCGGCCTTGCAGTGCATGGGCAGGCCGTTGAGTTCGCTCACCTCGTCCACCGTTTCCTTCCACACCGCCGAGGAGTACTCGTGCTGCTTCGGCTTGTCCTTGGTGGCCGTGCGGTAGCGGATGATCGAGTCGATCATCTTGTCGTCGTGGGCGCGGGTGACCAGGATGCGGGCGTCGCCCACCCGCATCTCCTGCTGGTTCTGGCCGTGGACGGGCCGTGTGGCGGTGTCGGTGCAGAACTGGATGTCGAGCGCGTCGCCGGTCTTGAACAGGTGCCGGTAGTCCGATGCCTGGTTGCGCAGCGGCGACTCGTCGGCCACCTGGAAGCGCACCCAGAGGTGCGCGTCGTCGTAGCCGAGCTGGGCGAGGGCGGAACGCTTGTCCGACATGACAATCGTCTGCGGCTGGACGACGGTCCATTCGCTGTAGTCGCCGTTGGCCGCGGAGTTGGCCAGCTTCTTGAGCCTGAACTCGCGCAGGAGCCCCATCGCGGCCCGCTCGGCGAGCTTGGCCTGATCGGCGTTCTTCTGCGCCTGGGCGAACTGCGCGGCGCTGACCTTGACCCTGCCCTCGCGGACTCTGTAGTCCTCGAAGCCCTTGAGCTCCCAGATGCGGCAATCGGCGTCGCCGCCCGCAAAGTAAGTCTTGCCGGTCTTCGGGTGCGTCCACATTGTGCCGTTGAAGTTCTCGGTTAAGACCATCGTGTGGTCCATCGTGTAGGGGCTGCGCTGGTCCTGGCCGAGGGCCGCCACGAAGAGGCCGGTCTCCTTGTCGAGCAGGAAGTACTGGCCATAGTAGCCTGGGATGCCGATGAGCCGCTTAGTGGTGGTGCACATCATCCGGAACGCGCCGACCATGTAGCCGGGCGTGTAGGCATCGCTGGTCCACGCAAAGGCGCAATGGGCATTGTGGTACTCCCACATCTTGCGTCCCTTGGCGTCGAAGCCCACCACGCGGTGGCCGCAGCCTTGCGGCCGCTGGCCGCGCTGTAGGCTGCCGCCCGAGACGAGCGTGAAGGCGCGGCCCTCGTCGTCCACCGTGAATTCGCTGTTGGGCAACGCCCCACCGTCGGGGTCGGTGGCCACGGTTTCGATCTTGTCGAAGGCCCAGGTCGGTCCGCCCCTCTTGTTGAAGCCGGTGAACTTCACCCGCTCGCCGCGGGGGTCGCCCCAGTGGACCTGCCACTGGGTCTGCACAGTGTCGCCATCCTTCCAAGGCTTGTCGAGCCGCAGCAGTTTCCAGGGAACCCGGTACTCGAAGGTGTAGCCCTTGCCGTCGGTGTCCTTCTTGTAGGCCGCCTGCACCTCGGGCGGGTTGAGGTTCGCGTCCCGGAAGTGAAGCGTGTAGCGGATGAGGAAGCCGGGCTTCTGGTCGCGGGTCGAGTACCACAGGTCGAAGTGGCAGACGTAGCGCTGGTCCTCGGGCGACATGTGGCCACCCGTCTGGAGCGAGGACTTCGACTTGACCGCCGGGTTGGAGATCAGGCGGAGCTGCACGGCGTCGGCGTCCCACACCAGGCTCATGTCGCTCGCGAAGTCGTGGGCATTCACCATCGGCGTGGGGTCCTTGACGTGGCCGCCGACGTAGAATGCCTCTCCATCGTACATGTAGGCGCCCTGGATGTTCATCACCGAGCGGCTCGCCTCGTCCAGGTAGAGTGTGATTGCGCCCGACAGGTCCCAGTCCTTCAGGTCGCCGTCAATCACCACCTTGCCCGGCGCGGGCACGATGTGCATCTCCTGGTAATCTGTCCTGTTCACGATCGCCACATAGGCCGAGGCCACCGTGGCCATCGCCATTGCTAGCCCCAGAGCACACGCTCGCTTCTTGGCCATGTTGCCAGTCATCCTTCTCTTGCCGAGCATCACCAGACGAATGCTGTTCCGCGCAGGTTGTTCGCCTCATCGCGGAGCGTGTTGGAGATGCGCCTGGCCTCTGCGATCGGCACGACGTCCCAAACCAACGGCTCGACCCGCCCCATCCCGCGGGCAGGCGCTCGTCGGGGTGGGCACAGCGTGTTCCTCTTCCAGTGGTCGCGGCACGGAGCAGCATACCGCGCGCGGACCCCGCCTGCAAGCCCGAAGCCAGGGAGCGGCATCATCGCCAGGACCATGCTTGAGCGGAGGCGGCATATCTGGTAGCTGTAGCTGACAAGCAAGGAGACGGACGATGGACTTCCCGACGGCTGGCGGGCAATGGTGGGCGATGCACTCCCGAGGTGATCCAAGCCGACTTCTCCAGTTTCGCCGCTTCCGACTGCTTGAGGCAGCTTGCGGGCTGCTCCTATGGGCGGCAGCGTCTCCACAGTCCGTTTGGGCGCAGGACACCCCGCTCACGGCCAGGC
Organism: Planctomycetota bacterium; assembly: GCA_016872855.1. GTDB lineage: Bacteria > Planctomycetota > PUPC01 > DSUN01 > DSUN01 > DSUN01. The sequence continues at coordinate 2,600 of VGYV01000159.1, read as the reverse complement.
GCGGGCAGAACCTCCTCGTCAACGCAGGCTTCGAGGATGCCTCGGCGTGGGCGACGGTAGGCAAGGGATTCGAGTTCGACTCCACCGTGAGCCGCAGCGGGCGACGATCCCTCCGCTGCACGAGCGGCGACATGGGCTCGACGTGCGGCGCACGCCAGACCCTCACGTTCGACCCGCCCATCCAGCACCCCTTCCGCGTCTCTGGCTGGAGCCGGGCGGAGGCCGTCGAGTTGGGCCAGGACTACAATGTCTACCTTGACCTCCACTACGCCGACGGCACGCCGCTCTGGGGGCAGATCGCGCACTTCCGCTCCGGCACCCACGATTGGGAGTACGCCGAGCACGTCTTCGACGTGGCGAAGCCCGTCAAGTCCATCGAGGTGTTCATCCTCCTGCGGAGGGCGACGGGCACGGCTTGGTTCGACGACGTGAAGGTGGAACTCCTGCCGTTCGAGTTCCGCAACGCTTGCGTCCTGCCCGGCCTCTACGGCGGCGCTAGCCTCGGTGTAGCCGCCACGACGACCCTGCCCGCCTCGTGGGAGGCCACACTCGCAGGCCCCGATGGCCCCCTCGCTGTGGCGAGCGGCAAGGCTGTCCCCATCCAGATGGCGTGGGCGCCGACGGGGGCGACTCGCCCGCCGGAGGGATGCACCCTCCGCCTCTCAGCCAGCGACGCCCTGCGAGGTGAGAAGATCGAGATGAAGCGCGATGTCCGCATGCCCGCCGCCCGCCCCAGCCGTGGCTATGCGGCTTGGACGGAGACCAGCATGCGCCGCGTCCTGCCCCACATGCTGCCCGAGGAGCTGGCGGACCCGCCCCAGGCCGCCATCGCCCTCGCGGGCAACGAATACGAGAGCTTCCAGATCGTCCTCCTGGCGGCTCCAGGCAGGGATCTCGGACGGTTCCGTGTTGAGCTGAGCGATCTGGTCTGCAACGAGCAGCGCTCCCGCATCCCCGCCAGTCGGATCGAGTGGCACCAGGTGGGCTTCGTCAAGCTCGACAAGCTCTGGCCCCATCCCCAGTACCCCGAAGCTGCCCCAGGCTGGTGGCCCGACCCGCTCCTGCCGGTGGGGAGCTTCGGCCTGCAACCTGGGGTTGCCCAGTCCATCTGGGTAACCGTCTACGCACCACCGGGGACGCCCCCCGGCGCTTACCTCGGCACCGTGACCCTCCGACCCGAGCGCGGGGAGGCAGTGCGCGTGGACGTCCGCGCCACGGTCTACGGCTTCGCCCTCCCCGTCGCGGGGCATCTGAAGACCGCCTTTGCCCTGATGGACGGCTACCTCGAGCGTCTCTACGGCAAGCCGCTCCGTCCCGAACTGCGCCAGAAGTACGGCGACTTCGTTCTCAAGCACCGCCTCAATCCCGACGACATCTCCCGCACATCCCCGCCTGCCATCGAGGACCTCCTCCACTACCGCGACCGCGGGATGAACGCCTTCAACGTGCTGAACATGGTCCAGGAGCGCGGCAACGCCACGTGGGTCTGCTGGAGCCCGAGGGAGGTCTACACGCCCACTTTCAAGCAGCAGCTCATCGGGCGCCTCGGCCCGTACGTCGAGCAGCTCCGCCGCGCCGGGCTCGCTGACAAGGCCTACATTTACACCTTCGATGAGCGCGGGAAGGACTTCTACCCCATCATCCGCGAGTACTTCGGCATGGTCAAGGATCGCTACCCTGGAGTCCACACGCTCACGACCGCCCAGGTGCCGCAGGACCCACAAGCGATGCGCGACCTGAATGTGGACTGGAATTGCCCGCTCACTGCGGCGTACCGCTTCGAGCAGGCTGAGAAGTGCCGGGCCGCGGGCCTCCAGGTCTGGGCCTACGTCTGCCTCGGGCCGCGCTACCCCTACGCCAACTGGCTCGCCGACGACCCGCTGATCGAGGCCCGCGTCATCTGGTGGCAGGCTTTCCAGCAGAAGATGGACGGCTTTCTCTACTGGGGCCTGAACATCTGGGACCGAGCGCACAACGACAAGCCCCTCGACCCCGCGACCGGCCCCTTCCTCGGATGGGGCATCACCACGGGCGGCGAGTGGGACCGCCTCCACGGCGACGGCGAACTCCTCTACGCGGGGAAGGACGGTCCGATCGGCAGCATCCGCCTCGCCAACATCCGCGACGGGCTGGAGGACTACGAGTACCTGTGGCTCCTGGGCCGGCAGGCGGGCGACATCGAGGTCGGGCGCAAGGCGTGCCTCCCCGTCACTGCGGGCCTCACCATTTTCACCCGCGATCCGAAGGTCGTCTACGGCCAGCGCGAGACGATTGCGAGGAGCATCCGGCTGCGATGAGTTGCTGCCGCGGGGGTGCGTCCTGGCACTGGGTCAGTTCCCGAAGGCAAAGGAGTAGACCTTCGCCCGTAATGCCTCAATCCTGAGCCGCACGCCCTTGCCGGTGTGCGCGGCCATCACATCCTGCGGCAGCCCGACCGGCCGGTCGGTTACCTCGCCACGATTCTGGATCGAACGGGGGGCCACGTGAGACTCCTTAAGCGGCAGTTGGCGTGTTAGCCTTGGCAAGGGAGGGACTGGCCCCTGGATACGGTTGAGCCCGTTCGAGGAAGCGATGCACGTTTGCGAGAAGTTCGTCAATCG
>VGYV01000158.1 GCA_016872855.1 Planctomycetota bacterium | reverse complement strand
CGAGAACGTCCTCCACCTGAAAGGATGATCCGATGCCCTTGCTCAGGAGCGATGAATCCCGCGGGACAGGTACCGCCTTTGAATTAGGGATTGAGAATCCTCCCGTGCCAGCGCTACCGGAATCACGCCGTGAGCCATGGCGGGGGGACACCTCTGGCGAGCGCCATGCTCAGCACCTTTCGACATCGTCCTCTTCCATGACTGCTACCGAGGCGTACCCGGCGCCCAGTCGCGCGCTTCGGGCAGCGCAGGCGAGCCAGGGACGGGCCGTCCCTCTTCGTATCCGACTGGCCCTTCGTGACTGCGTTGACGCTCTGGACAGAGCACTCGAATCTCCCCAGAACCTCTTTGAGAAATCCAACGCTCTGGCTGAGGTCCAAGAAGGGTTGGATGAGCTATGGGAGTATCGCGATTTCCGGGAGGAGCAGTTTGGGGATCTGGTGAACCATCTCCAACTGCTGTTCAAGGGAGTACACAGGATTGACGTGCCCGCCGAGCATGTGGAGGCCATCCGTGCCGTGCTCGTTGGGATCGAAGGTAGGCAGAAGTTGACTGACCCAGATGTGAGAGAGCTTGAGGCCCATCTTGTGGCGAAAGGCGTGGACGTGCTTCGCGGGCTTGAGTAGTTCCTGCTGTTTGCCCAGGGTGCAAGATGCCGCTTCCTGACGACCTGCCGGCCGAGGTTTTCCTCGATACGAGTATCCATCTCGCCTCAATGAAGGGAGGGGATCTGTCGCGTCGGGTGCATGCTACCCTGAGGGAGTTTAGATGGCGTGGCACTGCGTCTTACGCCAAAGTCGAGTACGGCAACAACGTGCTCAGTTGCGTCTGCTACTATCGCAGAATGCTTCGCCAGTTCGGCAGCCTGGAACGGCTGCGCTACCACATCGCCAATGTGCTGAATCCCAAGCTAGCCGCACACCAGAAACATCAAGTCTGGTTCTCGAACCTCCTTTCCAAGTGCATTGATCCCAAGAGCGATGGCGAAGCCACAGAGAGAGCTTCGAGAGAGTTAGCGCACCTCTGGCGCCTGGGCACCACCGTGGTGGACGCCCTTTGCGATCACGTCAACGATGACATCAAGTGCATCTGTGCCGACCAGAGGAACGCAAGCCAGTGGAAGGTGCCCGACAGGCGATGCGAGAGGACTCGCCCCGGATGCCGCCTCCCTGAGTTCTTCCAGGACAACCGAGAGCTTTTCAGTCGTATGCGGGACGTGATTCGCGGCCTTGCGCCCAACAGGCAGACTGTGGAACTGGATGGGTTGGCCGCAGTAGTCGATGCCGCTTGTTCCAATCCCCAGGCGCTTCGCGATCACGCCGTGTGCCGTAGGTTCGGCGACGCCATCATGGCTGTTCAGAGCCACGGCTACAGGTCCTTTTTCACGCAGAATGAAAGGGAGAGCGACACGTTGTGCAAGGTACTCGGTCAATTGCTTCTGTACCTGCACCAGTGCCCAGAAGACGAGGTGGAGGTCCGCGACTACCGCTCCGCACGACCCACAGAGGCCAACACGCCGTGTGATGGAGAGCGCTCACCAGCCTAGCCAGAGTGAGCCGGCACCGGGACCTGAAGCATCGACGAGAGCATATTGCGGTCAGATCGCAGACTGAAAGCTAAGCCGAACCCCGGGTCAGGCGGCACGCTGAGAGCCTAACCCTGGATCTACGATCTGCCCCCCGCCCCATCCGATCTGACCCCGGCCCCATCCATTGCGGGGCCGCGCAGTCAGTCCGTCGGCTTCCGCCACAGCCCCTCGCGGAGGCTGTTGCCGTGGCCGCGGTAGGGGGCGGGGTTGTCGAGGCGGTGGCGGACTTCGCGGAGGGCGGCCTCGATGGCGGCGTCGAGGGTCTCGCGGCCGAAGGCGGCGGTGGCGTCCTGCGGGGCAAGGCGACCGCCGGCTCCGATGAGTTTCTCTCCCTTTGGCGGCAGGACGCTGAGGTCAACGGTCTGGGGGTGGAGGGCCATGATGTGGGAGGTTTCCCAGCCGCCGGCGTGGTCGCCGGCGCAGTCGTAGCGGTCGCGGACGAGGAGGTAGTCCACGAACGCCCAGGCGAGCATGGTGTTGCCCTTGCGGCCGCGATAGCCCTGGTTGTGCTGGAGGCAGGCGGCGCGGGCGTGGTCAATGAGCGGATAGTGCCCGGCGACGAGCACGCCGACCTTGAAGCCCAGGGTCTCCACCTCGGCCAGGACGTGGAGGAGGAGCTTGTGGTAGTTGAGCGCCTGCTCGGTGGCGGGGAAGGGGAAGCGCTCGGGCGTGAAGTTCTCGGGAGGCAACTCCATCTTCGCGGCGATCTGGTCGCGGTCGGCGGCGTTGGCCTCCATCAGGGCCTCGAGGCGGCTCTCGCCGTAGTAGAGGGGCGGGAAGGCCAGCCCCCCTCCCCTTTCGGCGCACAGGTTGGCGATGCCCTCGGCCTGAAGCGTGTCGGTGCCCGCGGGATTGTGCTCCCCGTGCCACTCGATGGTGCCGATGGGCACGTAGGCCACCGGGCACGCCTTCCGGCGGGCCACGATCTGGGCGGGGCGGAGCATGTGATAGCGCACTTCGTCAGCCACGTGGCAGTCTCCTCAAGAGATTCCAATTCCACATTACGGATTCCAGATTGAGAACAGAACGGCAGCGGCAGCGAAGAGAAGCCCAAATGCGATCAGCAAGCAGCCGAAGAGCGCAGCCTTGCGGCCGCGGAAGACGACACGCTGGAAGCAGGCAATCCTGGTCACCGTACAGAGATACCCGTCATGCGCCAGCACGACCCCCGCCACGATCGCGCACAAGCAGAAGGGAAGATGCCAGAGCTTGGTGGTGGCTGGCACGATCATGTAGATGGGCCAAAGGACCAGGAGAGAGGAGAAGAACAGGATATCCCGAAGCGGCGAGCCGGCGATGCGTCCCGTCGCCAGAACCCGGCGCTTGCATGTGGGGCAACGGCGAAGGCCCCACTGGCGCCCGGCACGCTCGGGCAGCGGCTCGCGGCAGTAGGCACACTTGAGGCTGTCGCTCATCGCGTGCCCACCTGAGAACGGAACAGGGGGGATTCCAGATTCCACATTACAGATTCCAGATGCGAAGAGGCCACGATGCCAGCCTGATTGGGTCGCGGCTGCAATCTGTAATCTGGCATTTGGAATCTGGAATGTCAAGGGCTGGCCTCAGCCCTTGACGGCTCCCGCCGTGAGGCCGCTGATGAACTCCTTTTGGAGGACGAAGAAGAGGATGACGACGGGAAGAATCGAGAGGAAGGTGCCGGCCATGAGGACGCCATACTTCTGGCTGTAGAGGCCGACCATCTGTGTGAGGGCGATGGGGAGCGTGGCCCGCTCCTGGGTGTGGAGGACGATCTGCGGCCAGAGGAAGCTGTTCCACGTGCCCATGAACGAGATGAGGCAGAAGGCGCCGGTCATCAGCCGCGAGACGGGCAACGCGACGCGCCAGTAGAGGCCGAACTCGCTGCACCCGTCTATCCGCCCCGCTTCGAGCAGGTCGTCGGGTATCTGGAGCATGGACTGGCGGAAGAGGAACATGCCAAACACGCTGACGCAGCCGGGCACGATGAGGCCGAGATAGGAATCCATGAAGCCAATGTGGTAGATGAGTTCGTAGAGCGGCCCGAGCATCACCTGGCCGGGGATCATCATCGTGGCGAGCATGAGGATCATGATGGGCTTCTTGCCCCGGAACTCGTATTTCGCCAGGGCGAAGCCGCCCAGCGACGCGAAGAAGAGCTGGACCATCACGGTGACGCCCGACACGAAGCAACTGTTCATGAGGAAGCGCATGAAGGAGATCTCGGTGAACAGGGCTCCGAAGTTCTGCACCGACAGCTTGCCCACAGGCGGGAAGAAGAGGTAGGAGAACAGGTCATCGGGCTTCTTCAGGCAGGCGGCCACGAGCCACACGAGCGGCGTGAGCATGAGGACGGAGCAGGCGGTGAGGGCGACGTAGAGGAGGATGCGGAGGAGGTCGCGGCCCACGTCAGTCCCCCCTCTTCCACGCGCCTGTGAGCTTCATCTGGACGAGCGAGACGACGAGGACCACGATGGCAAGCGTCCAGCCGATGGCCGAGGCGTAGCCCAGGTCGCCCGTCTCGAAGCCGTTCTGGTAGAGGTACATCACGATGGTGAGGCCGGAGTTCTCCGGCCCGCCCGAGTTGCCGAGGAGCAGGTAGGGCAGCTCGAAGAGCTGGAACGAGCCGATGGTGCTGAGGACGACGACGAAGACGGCGACGGGCTTGATGCTCGGCAGCGTGACGTGGCGGAACTGCTGCCAGGCGTTGGCGCCGTCCACCTTCGCCGCGTCGTAGAGGTCCTGGTTCACGGCCTGAAGCGCGGCGAGGAAGTAGATCATGTTGAAGCCGACGTACATCCAGAGCGAGGTGAGGACGAGTGCGGGCATGACGAGGCTGCGGTTGCCCAGCCACTTGGTGTCGAGCGGCGTCTCGAAGAGCCAATGGAGCACCTTGTTGAGGAGGCCGAACTGGGGCTGGAAGATGACGGCGAAGAGCACGGCAACGAAGACCATGCCGACGAGGTGAGGAGAGAAAAAGACGAGGCGGAAGAAGTTGCGCCCCCAGAGCCGCCGGCGATTGAGGAGGAGCGCCAGCCCCAGGCTGAGCGGGAGCTGGAGGAACACGGAGAAGAAGGCGAAGACCACCGTGTTCCAGACGGCCTTGTGGAAATCGGGGTCGGAGAGGAGAAAGGCGAAGTTGCCGAGTCCGACGAAGGCGCGCGACTTCGGGCCGCTGGTGATGAAGAACGAGAGCCAGAGGCTCTTGACGAGCGGGTAGAGGCCGAACACGCAGAACACGACGACGAAAGGCGCGACGAAGAGATACGGCGCGTTGCGGTGCTGCCAGCGGAAGAAGCGGCTGCTGCCTGTCATCTCAGGCCCCAAGAGGAGAAGAGAACCACGGATGGGCACGGATGAGCACGGATAGGGCAGACAGAGCCAGGACTCGATCCCTTCTGTTCTCTTGTCTTATCCGTGCCCATCTGTGCCCATCCGTGGTGCTCTTCAGAACGGGTTACGGGTCATCTGAAGCCTCACGTAATCGGCGGCGTCCTTGAGCCGGGCGCGGGCGTAGGCGTCGAAGCCCGTCTCGCCGTTGGCGTTGTAGTAGGCGGCGCAGGCGGAGACGGCTTCGCCCATCTTGACTTTGGCCAGGTTGATGAAGGGGCTGGTGTACTGCGGCGGCACCTGCTCGGCCAGGTCGGCATAGAGCTTGCCGAGGCGCTGGTCCGACCAGTAGGGCCGCGGCTCATCAAATTGCGGGAGCTTCCAGGCGTCCCGCAGCGGCGGCAGGATGTTCAGGTCGCGGAAGCGCTCAGCCAGGTCCTCCTTGTTCAGATAGAGGTGCTCGGCCAGTTGGAACGCGAGCTTGGGGTCGCGGCACTTCCTCGTGATGCCGAGCATGGTTCCGCCCCAGGTGGAGGTGCGGCGCCCGCCCCTGGTGAAGGGGGGAGCGGCATGAGGGCCATCTTGCCCGCCATCGAGCCGACATGGGTCTCGGTGCCCTTGCTCCGCCAGTCGGGGCAGATGAAGCTGAGGAAGTAGCCGCGCTCGACCGCCTGGGTGAAGACGTCGCGCCCACCGATGTCGTTGGCGATCTTCTGCGGCCCGGCCACCAGCCTCGTGTACCACTTCAGCGTGTCGAGGGCCAGCTCGCTGTCCATCACCAGCTTGCCGTCGGGGTCGAAGAGGCCGGCGTCGCGCTGGTAGAGGAAGGGCTCGAGGCTCCAGCCGCTGGAGTCGGAGAGCTGGATCATGTAGCGCTTGTCGGGGATGGTGATGCGGCGGCCCTCGCGGATGAAGTCGTCCCAAGTCTCGATCTTGGCGGGTTCTATGCCCAGTTCTTCGAAGATGTCGCGGCGGTAGGCGAGCATGACGGGGTGGACGTCGTGCGGCAGGCCGTAGATTTTGCCGCGATGGGTGTAGGGGGCGAAGCGGCTCTTCACGATGCGGTCGTAGAAGCCGGTCTCCTTGAGCCAGGGCGTCCAGTCAATGAACCCGATGTCGTCCTCGCGTCCTCGGAAGAAGGTGCCTGCGGCGCTGATTTCGACCTCGACGAGGTCGGGCACATCCGGGTCGCCCCAGAAGGCGGCTCGGAGGCGGCTGGTGACGGCGGTCCAGTGGACGAGTTGGACGTCAATCTTGGCGCCTGGGTGCTTGGCCTCGAAGGCTGGGCGTGCCTTCTCGTAGGCTGTGGCGTGAATGTCGGCAAAGGTCCAGAGGCGGAGCGTGGATTCCTTGGCTCGCACCGGGTTGGCAAGCTGCCAGACGGTGGCGGCGAGGGCGACGGCGAGGATGATGAGGGGCGCGAGGCCGAAGGGAAACCAGTCCACGGCGGCCCGCAGGTCGCGCGCGAGGCCGCGCAGCGCGTCGCGCCAATCGTCCCACACGCTGAACGGCTCGCCCATCGGCATCCCCGGCAGGCAACACGGCCGGCGCCCACAGGGACGCCGGCCGCGTCGCCGCTCAGTCGAGCAAGAACTGCCTAAAGGCAGGACTCCAAACGCGTGCTGGTCGTGTTCGGAGTCCTGCCTTCAGGCAGCCTTGGCCTTCTGCAACGGGCTTCACTTCGTCTCGCAGAGGACGGCGGAGACGAAGGTGTGCTGTTGGTACATGCAGTTGAGGCCCTTGAAGGGGCCTGCGATGGGGCCGAGCTCGCCCCAGGCGTAGAAGCCGAAGATGGGCACGCCGGCGTTGTTCGGCCCGAGGGCGGGAATGACGCCGCCGGCGACCTCGCAGTCGCCCGGCTGGCCGAACTGTGCGAGGCGCATGCCGCGGGCGCAACAGTCGGAGAGGAGGACGGCCAGGGGCTTGGCACCGCCGGCCTTGGCCAGCATGTCGGCGGTGCCCTTCTTGGCGGAGGCCAGGATGGCCGCGCCGTCCGCCCCACCCTTGAGGATTTTCACGCGTGTGCCGACGGGCACGGGTGCGACGAATTGGAGGGCCTTCTTCTCCTTGTCCTCGGCGAGGACCATGCGGAGGTAGACCTTGAAGGGGGCGACGACGACGCCGACGGGGTGCTGCCAGTCGCTCGTGAACGCGTCCCCGGGCGCCATGCCGCGGATGAGGCGGTAGACCTCGGGGGCGGGGCGCCCGTCGAGCTCGTAGACCCACTTGTCCTCGGCCTTGGTGACGGTGACGATGTCGTGGGAGGGCTCGAACTCGTTGTGGTGGTTGGCGAAGACGGCGACGGGGCCTGCGATGCCAAGGGCGACGACGTGGCCGGCGAGGACCTCGTCGTTGAAGAACTGCACGCCGCCCTTGTCGGTCTCGTAGTCGTTGGGCATGCAGTTGCCGCCGAAGAGCACCACGTCCTTCCCAGCCGTTTCCTGAACGCCCTTGATGAGGTCTTCGACCGATACGTTCGGCTTGGTGTCGAACGACAGGTTCATTTCGGAGAGAGCGAAGATGAGCTTGAGGTCGCCGACGCCTTTGAGGCTTTGGGCAAGGTTTCTGCCGACGGTGAAGCGTGCGTCGGCGAGGGGTTCCTTGACGGCCTTGCAGGCCACCTTTTCGCCGCCGATGGCCAGGACGGCGACGGTGTTGACGAGCTTTGTGCCGCCGTTGACGAGGGCGCGGGCGCGTGCGCCGATGACCGGCACGTCCCTGGCCGCGGAGCGGACGCCTGGGAGCACCCGCCGCTCCTTTTCGGTGTCGGGCACCTCCTTATCCTTGCCGGCCTTGTCCTTGGCCATCTTGGGGAAGTACTGGTAGAAGACGAGGCCCTTGGGCGGGCAGCCGAGGGCCTGGACGGCGTTCGCCGCAGCCGTCTGGCCCGCCTTGTGTGGGTCATCGTCGGTGCACCAGGCGACGGCCAGGGCCACGGACGCGGGGTCGCCCGCCCTCGCCCACTCGTTGCCTTGGGGCCGGAGAATCCTCGTGCCCTCGATGTACTTCGAGGCGCAGCCGCCCGCCGCCGCGAACAGCACGCCGAGCCCGAGCCACCGAGTCGCCCCTCTGAGCATGGCCTCACTCCTTCCTGCCAGACGTTCTCATCCCCTCCCAGCCCCAGCCATCTGCTCTCTTATCATACAAAAGCCCCCTGCGGCGTCAAGCGCGCATGGGGAGGGCTGGAACGTGTGGTTGGAGAGCCACACGCGGCGCAGCCCCCGAAGCGGGGCGGCGGAGCCCTGAAGACCGGCACTTCCGCCCCCCCTTAGGGGCTGGGCCTGTTCCTCGCCCCAAACCCGCGGTTCCGCTTCGCTGCGTCCTTCGGCAAGCTCAGGACGAGCTGTATTCCGTCACGCCTTGCGGGCGTTCCCCTCGGGCGCCCGGACCGTGCGAGATTACACGCACCCGAGTTGACGTCAGAACGGGGTTGACGCGCTGCGGAAGGGTGACTAGAATACAGGTCGTGGGGAGGGACAAGCGAAAGGAGGTGTGGCAGGAGGGGTGCGAGCGCGTCGCGGAGCGTGCGAGTCGGGCGGCGCCGGGCGCTGCGTGGGTTCACTCTCTTGAGGAAAGGAGTGTGCTGCGATGAGACTGTGGCGCGTTGCGTTCTGTGTCGTGGCGATTGGGTCACTCGTCGCGCTCGCCGGGTGCGGCGGGTACCCGGAGTACCTCTCGTGGGGCGCGAAGCCGAACCTCCACGCGACCACGAGCACGGAGTACCAGGCGACGAACTACGAGATCGTGGGTGTGGTGCGGGCCACGGGCGAGGGCACGTGCATCCTGGGCCTCTATGCAGCGGGCAAGGACGGCCAGGGCCTCCTGTGGGAGCAGGCGCAAATGATGACCCAGGGCAACTTCACGGGCATCAAGGACATCGCGGCCTACACCGAGTACAAGGCCATCCTGCCCCCTGTCGTCTGCGAGTTCAAGACGACCTACATCGGCACCGTGGTGCGCGAGCGGAGGACGCCCGCGATGGGCACTGGGCTGCCCATGCCGATGCCCATGCCCACGCCCACGCCGTGACGGGGCTGAAGGGTTGGAGAGCGTCATACGTGCGCGATTGGCGCGCACGTTGGGGTCGGGAAAACCCAGGTTGGGCACACCTTATTGAATCGAGCGGTCCTCCGATCGATTCAATAAGCCGCGGTTTCCTGGCACGTTGGGTAATCGGAGCGTCGAAGCAGAAAACAAACCCAGGCAAGCTGGCTTTGTTTTCTAGTGTGCCCAACCTGGGTTTTCCCTTTGGTTGCGGCCAGGGGCCGCCTTAGGGGACGAGCATGATCCGGAAAGCGCCTTACCTTGACCTGCCCAACTGCCGGAAGCTGACGAACGGGACCGTCGAAGTCGTCGTGACGACCGACATTGGGCCACGGATACTCCGCTATGGCTTCCGCGGCCAGGAGAACATCCTGGGCCTCTGCCCACCCGACGCGAAGGTGACGACCGAGCTGGGCGACTGGCGGCCCGTGGGCGGCCACCGCCTGTGGACCGCGCCCGAGGCGATGCCGCGGAGCTATGAGCCCGACAACGACCCGATCGCGCTGGAGAAGCTTGGGGAACACTCGATCCATCTCACACAAGCCGTCAGGACGAACATTCGCGTCCAGAAGGAGATCACGGTCACCCTAGACCCCGTTGGCACGGGTGTGACCGTGCTCCACCGGCTCACCAACGAGAACGCGTACTCTATCGAGATGGCACCCTGGGCACTCACGATCATGAACGGCGGCGGGGTAGTGATCATCCCCCAGGAACCCTACGGGTCGCACGACGAGTGCCTGCTCCCGGCTCGCGCGATGGTGCTGTGGCACTACACGAACCTTGCCGACCCCCGGTTCACCCTCGGCCCGAAGTACCTGCGGTTGCGGACGGAGGAGGCGCTCGCCGAGCCGCAGAAGATCGGCGTGGCCGACAAGCAGGGATGGGCCGCCTATCTCCGCAAGGACACGCTCTTCGTCAAGCAGTTCCCCTATGAGGAGGGCCGCAAGTATCCGGACTGCGGCTGCAATTGCGAGAGCTACACGGCAGGGAACTTCATCGAGCTGGAGTCTCTTGGCCCCCTGTCTCGAGTGGACCCGCGCGGCTCCACCTGCCACGTCGAACGGTGGGAACTGTTCGGGAGCGTGGACGTGGGCTGCACGGAAGAATCACTCGATGCGGCGATGCGCCTGCCCATTAGCACCATGCCGCGCCTCAGCGGTGCGAAAGGAGATGAGACACGGTGACGCGTACGCGAGTTCTCAAGGTTCTGGCCTGCATGGCCATTGCGGGTTTGGCATTGGGCCAGACCGGCTGCACGATGTTCGTCCTCTGCGACGGCGGGGGGCCGATGAAGAAGGAGGAGCTTGGCGACTGGCTCGGGCTGGCGCCGAAGCCAGCGCCGGAGGCCGCCCAGCTCGCCAAGCTGGTCGAGGACCTCAAGCAGGTGAAGCACGCCGGCTTCGCGGGGCGCTACTCGCTGCCTGGCGACGCCGCCTCGCTCTCCGTGAAGCTCTTCTACGCCATCGAGCTGCCCTTCACCCCTGCGCCGGGGCTGGTCGTCAAAGGCCGCAAGACAGGGAGCGTCCTCGTCCCAGGCGGCCAGCGCGGCGACTGGCTCTACTTCGACCCCGGCAAGCGCGCCGCGAAGCAGTTCTACGCCTCCGAGGACCAGTGGGATTGCCTCCTCTGCTGGTTCGGCCGCGCGGACGCCTACGACGTGGCGACCCGCGAGCGCGTCGCGGTGCGGACGACCGGCGAGATCGGCGGCCTCTGGCTCGGCTGGACCCGCGTCCGCGAAGTCATGCCCGTTGACGACGATGGCCGGGCCGGGGTCCACCCCCTTGCAGGCCCCAAGGTGGACCCCGCCAAGGTGAAGTACCAGGTTCGCGAGGGGAGTTTCCTCCTCTTCGGCCTCGTTGGCTGGGGGCGAGTGAACCACACGCGGTATCTCCAGCTCCTGTGGATACCGATTCCCATCGGCTCGGCCGGCTCCTGAGTTGCGGCCACAAGCGCCTCGCTTGTGGACAGCGTGGTCAGGCAATATGAGGCGAGAGACGGCAAGGTGGCTCGTGGCGGTAGCGTTGGTCCCCCTTCTTGGGGGATGCTGTGCGTCGTTTCGGGCGGGTCGGTTGGAGCGGGTGGGTTCCTGGCCGCCCGGGCCGCCGGCCGAGGCCGCCAGGCTCCGGTCGGTGAGCATCGCCTTCCAGATGGCCGTAGCCGAGGCAGGGGAGGACGTGCCCATCCTGCCCCGCGACCGCGTGGTCGCCTACAATGCCACGCACCTGGCGTACCACGGGGCGGAGCGCTTCACGAACGTCCGCCCCGCCTCCGAGCTGGCCGACCTGCGGGTGAACGCGCGGCTGAGCGCCCGGCGCGCCCGCTCGGCGCGGGCGCTCCGGCTTGCTCACGCGCTCACGCTCGGCCTCGTCCCAGCCTGGGAGCGCCACGAGTGGACCCTTGTGACGACCGTCACCGAGCAAGGCGGGAAGCAGCTCGCCCGCTTCGAGCACTCGGAGGCCATTGTCACCTGGCACCAGCTCCTGCTCACGCTGGCCTACCCCTTCGCCCCGCCGCCTGGCGTGGCGGCGAGATGCGTGCTCGACCTGAACCGGTCGGCGATTCAGCAGGGCGTGGCGAAGGGCATCTTCTGAACCCTGGAACAACTCTTGAAAATCGTCATCGCGCCGGACTCGTTCAAGGAGTGCCTGGCCGCCGAAGAGGTGGCGGAGGCAATGGCCCGGGGCGTGCGCGGCGCGCTGCCTGAGGCCGAAGTCGTCTGCGTCCCAATGGCCGACGGCGGGGAGGGCACGGTGCGCGCCCTGGTGGCCGCCACGGGCGGCGAGCTGCGGCGGGCGCGTGTGACTGGGCCGCTCGGCGAGCCGGTCGAGGCCGAGTTCGGCCTATTCGGCGACGGGCGGACCGCTGTCATCGAGATGGCCGCCGCCTCCGGGCTGCCGCTCGTGCCTCCCGACCGCCGCGACCCGACGAAGACGACGACCTACGGCACCGGCGAGCTGATCGCGGCGGCGCTCGGCCTGGGCGTCGAGTGCCTCATCCTGGGCATCGGCGGAAGCGCCACGGTGGACGGTGGGGCCGGCATGGCCCAGGCCCTGGGCGCGCGGCTGCTCGACGCCGAGGGGAAGCCCATCGGCTGGGGCGGCGGCGACCTGGGGCGCCTCGCCACGATTGACCTGTCGGCGATGGACCCGCGCCTGAGGGGCGTCGCGTGCGACGTGGCCTGCGACGTGACGAATCCCCTCACCGGGCCAAGCGGGGCGGCGGCGGTCTACGGCCCGCAGAAGGGCGCGACGCCCGAGATGGTGGAGCTCCTCGACGCCAACCTGGCCCACTTCGCCCGCGTCGCTGAGCGCGACCTCGGCGTGGCGGTCCGCGACGTGCCCGGCTCCGGCGCCGCCGGGGGGCTTGGGGCAGGGCTCATGGCGTTTCTGGGGGCGCGCCTGCGGCCAGGCGTCGAACTCGTGATTCAGGCGGTGGGCCTGGAGAGGAAGCTGCGGGGGGCTGGCCTCGTGCTTGTGGGGGAGGGGCGGATGGATGCGCAGACGGCCTATGGGAAGGTGCCAGTCGGCGTGGCGCGGCTGGCCCGGCGAATGGGCATCCCGGCCGTGGCCATCGTCGGCTCGCTGGGCGAGGGCTACGAGGCCGTGCACGCCGAAGGCATCGTGGCCTGCTTCACGATCCTAGACCGTCCGATGGCGCTTCAGGAGGCCGTGCGGCGGGCACGGGAGCTGATCGAGGCCACAGCGGAGGAAGTCCTGCTTCTGTTCCTCAATCGCAAATCGGAAATCGGAAATCAGAAATCATGATCGCACTGTCAACAGCGTGGTACTCGCGGAGCAAGCCGAGCGTGGGGGCGACGCTGGAGGCGGTTGCGAAGATGGGCTTCGAGGCCGTGGAGATCGGCGTCTCCGACGCCTTGCCCTTCCGCCTGAAGGAGCTCCAGAAGGCCCTCAAGAGCACGCCGCTCAGGGTCGTCAGCGTTCACAACATCTGTTCGGAGCGGAAGCTCGACCCGACGAATCGGCGCGGGGACTGGTTAGCCTCGCCCGACGAGGAGCAGCGGGGGGCTGGCGTGGCTGCGACGCTCGACACCATCGAGAACGCCAGGGCCCTTGGCGCTTCAGCGGTCGTCCTCCACCTCGGCTCGCCCCCCATCGAGCTGCGGTGGGAGAAGCAGTCGGTGCTCTACCAGCTCATGCGCGGCGGGCCTGTGGCCGAGGAGAGGTTGGGCGTGTCGCGCGAGGAGCTTCTGGCCGAGCGCGCGGAGGCCGCGCCGGGGCACTTCGAGGCCGCCTGCCGCAGCCTGGCGGAGCTGCTGGAGCGCTCATCGGGCACCAAGCTCGGCGTCGAGTGCCGCATGGGCTGGCACGAGCTGCCCAACCTCGATGAGCTAAGCGTCCTCCTCGAGCGCTTCCCCGACCCGCGCGTGGGCTACTGGCACGACGTGGGGCACGCGGTGATCCAGGACTTCCTCGGCTTGGCCGACCAGCACGATTGGCTCCGCCGCCACCGCGACCGCACCATCGGCGTCCACCTACACGATGTGCGGGAGCGCACCCGGGACCACTACCCGCCCGGCTTGGGCGAGGTGGACTTCGAGCCGCTCGCCGGCCTGTTGCCCCCTGGCGCCCTGTGGGTGATGGAGATCAGCGCGGACTTCATTGCGGAGGAGATTGCGTTGGGCAAGCGGCATCTCGAGGAGGCGGGCTTTTGCGGTTGAGACGCTGCAAGCTGGTCCTCGCCTCGGCCTCGCCGCGTCGGCGCGAGCTCCTCGCGCAGATGGGCTACCGCTTCGAGGCCGTTGCGCCCGACGTGGACGAGGCCGTGGACCCGTCGCTCCCCGCCGAGCGGCAGGCCGAGGTGCTGGCCGAGCGCAAGGCCGAGGCCGTGGCGGGGCGGGTCGGCAAGGCCCTGGTGCTTGGCGCGGACACGCTAGTCGCCTGCGAGGGGCGCGTCATCGGCAAGGCCGCCGACGCGGCGCAGGCCCGCGAGTTTCTCCGCCTTCTCACCTCCCATCGCCATGCCGTCATCACGGGCCTCTGCGCGCTCGACACGGCGACGGGCGAGCGCCAGGTGGCCCACGACACCACGTGGGTGACGATGCAGCCGATGAGCGAGGCCGAACTCGATGGCTACATCGCCGGCTGCGGCTGGCGCGACAAGGCCGGCGCCTACGCCATCCAGGAGGGCGGCGACCGCTTCATCGAGCGGCTCGACGGCAGCGAGTCGAACGTCGTGGGCCTCCCCGTCGAGCTGGTGGCCCGCCTCGTGCCCCACTCGTTCAGCGAGCACCTCGGCAAGCTCCGCCGCGATGTGCTCGCCCGCCACC
>VGYV01000157.1 GCA_016872855.1 Planctomycetota bacterium | reverse complement strand
CTTGCAGGATGGGCGCTGCCGACGGACTACCCCCGCCCAGATTCCCCCTTTCCGCACCTGATAGCGGAGCAATCGGCTGCAAAAACCCGTGCCAAAGCCCCGAAGGGGGCGGCGGTAAACAGCGTCGGAAGATCGACAATTTGTTGTCGATGTTGAGTCCTTAAGCGCCTACCTCAGAACCCACGCGGGCTGCGACGCCGCGCCGCTCGCCAGCGAGCGGCACCGTCTGGCCGCAGGCAAGGAGTGAGGAGGAGGCGATGCAACGGAGAGCATCCTTCGCGCGGCTCAGGACTGACGACGAACGACACAGCCTGCGGCCAGAAGTCGCGGGAGCCCATTGCCGGCAATGGGCGCCCTTCGGGTTGCGGCGGCATCGCGCCGCTCGCCAGCGAGCGGCGCCGCTGCTGCGTTGCGGCTCCTCAGCGATGCTCTCCGCTGCATCGCCTGCGTAGCTGAGCGCGGCACAGACCTGCGGCGGCGTGAGGCAGTACTCCTCGCAAACCTCCTCGACCGACATCCCTGCTGCCAGAGAGCCCACGACGATGCGCACGGGAACCCGTGTGCCCGTGATGACAGGCTTGCCCCTCAGAACTCTGGGGTCAACGGCGATCAGGCCCCGCCAGTCCGCCTGCTCTTCGTTCACGTGTCGTCACCTTCCCGCAGCAGGAACTACTTGGTTTCTGTTGCGGAAAGCCAAGACTGCCTGAAGGCAGGACTCCAAACAAGGAACGAACGCGTTCGGAGTCCTGGCTTCAGCCAGTCTTTGGCTTCCGAGCACGGCCCGAGTTCGGCGAATTCGGCTTCCCGCAGCAGGAACTACTTGGCGTCGACCGAGACCACCTTCTTGCCGTCGGGCTCGCAGATGACGCGGAAGCCGACGTTGTGGACGCGCTGCCAGGCGGCGTAGTCGTAGCGGACGGCGCTGCGGGCGCGGAAGGGCCGGTCGTAGTAGGAGCCGCCGCGGGCCACCTTGCGGCCGCTGTCGCTGGGGGCGTTACGCCCGTCCCCGTCCACGTAGGGATACGGCTTGTAGGCGCTCAGGGTCCACTCCGCCACGTTGCCGGCCATGTCGAGGAGGCCGAAGGCGTTGGCCGAGGCGGGGCCGTACTTGCCGACGCTGTCGGTGACGCACGAGCCGTCGTTGACGGACATGATGGCGGGAATCCACTTGGGCGAGTCGCGGATGCAGAGCTGGTTCACCTGCTGGTCGGCCAGGTTGGCCAGCTTGCCGAAGTCGGCCTTGCAGTCGCCCCAGTAGAGCGGGGTGTCGGTGCCGGCGCGGGCGGCCCACTCCCACTGGGCCTCGGTGGGCAGGGTGAACTTGCGGCCGGTCTTCTGGCTCAGCCAGTAGCAGAAGTCCATCGCCTGCTTCCAGGAGATGCGGACGGCGGGCTGGGTGGGCCGGTTGACGGCGCGGCCGCGGTCGGAGTGGTCTTTGTTGAACACGCTGATGTAGCCGCTGTCGTGGGCGGGGTCGAAGAGGGCGAACTGCTCGTTGGTGATTTCGACCTTGCCGAGGTAGAAGGGCTTGTCAATCTTCACGCGGGCCTGGGGATACTCGTCGGGATAGCCGTCGGCGGCGCCCATGACGAACTCGCCGGCGGGCACGAGCGCGAGGTCGAGGGTGAGCTTGTCGGCCAGCTCGACCTTCAGCTCGGGCGGGAGGCCGACGGCCTCCACCCGCTTCTTCGCCTCGGCGGCGTCGAAGGGCCAGCCCGGAACATTGCCGATTGCCGATTGCCGATTGCCGATTGGCGGAGGAGGAACAGAAGCCACGCGCTCGGGAGGTGGAGTGGGGTAGATTTCGGGGTTTTCGGGGCGGTTGGCGTACTTGGTGCGCATTTCGAGGCGGCGCTTGGCTATCGCCTCGATGTTCCCGCGGTGCTCGGTCCACGTGCCGTGGCAGGGCACGTTGAGGTCTATCCAGGTGTAGAGGCGGTCCCAGGCCTCGGCGTCCAGCTTCACGCCGCTATGGCCCTTCTGGAGCATCTGGACGAGTTCGCTGGTCGAGGCGTCCCACTCCATCGGCTTCTGGAGGTGGTAGTCGCTCTCGGGGCCTGGGCGGCGGACATAGGGGTGGAGGGCGATGTAGGACTTGACGAACCCGCCGGAGCCTTTCGAGATGTCGGCGAAGCAGGGGAGGGTCTTGCCGTCCTGCCGCGGCTTGCCGTCGTGGCAGCCGACGCAATGCTTGTCGAGGACGGGCTGGACTTCGCGGACGAAGGAGAAGCCGCGGGCCGGCCCGCGCCAGGGCTCGATGGCCACGGGGGGCTTGGTGGCCGCGATGGTGCGGCGCAGGCTCGGCGTCGTGTTCTGCCGCTCGTGGCAGCCGACGCAGTTGGCGAACTCGCCGGGCATGGCGGTGTACCAGGAGCGCATGACCTGGAGGGCCTTGCCCTCGGCGTCGAGCGGCTCGACCGCCACCGGGATGTTCGCGGGCACCTTGAAGAAGGCCGAGCCGTCCTCGTAGACGGGCACGGTGCCGTGGATGCGGCGGACATCCCACGGCCCGTCAATGCCGATGTGGATGTGGCCGCCCATGCCGTTGTAGCCATAGTGGACTTCGTAGATGCGGAGTTTTTTCACCGTGCCGCGCGGCACGCCCTTCAGCCCGTCGCCAAAGTAGACGTCGTTCAGGTAGACGTTTGCGTAGTCCTTCGTCAGGTCTATCTTGTCGGGCACGGCGGGCGGCGTGGGCGTCTTGCGGAGGGGCACAGGCTCGAGGATCGCGTAGCCGGGCACCTCGAGGATCGGCAGGATGTTGTCGTGCGTGTCCACCAGGCACAGCGTCCAGTTCGCATTCCCGTTCATCTTGCACGAGACGAGGATGTGCTTCTCGCTGAGCGGGTAGGGGTGGAGGAACTTGGGCCAGGCGGGGTCGGCCAGGCCATCGGCGATGTGGGCGAGGCCGGGCTTGGCGTCGCTGGGGATGAGCTGCACGGCGCCGCTGGCCTCGTGACGGCCCTTGGCGGGGTCGTAGACGAGGAGCTGTCCCATGCGCGGCACGCCGTGGTGGCCGGAGATGATGGCCACGACCTTCGTCGGATGGCCGGGCACCGGGCGCGCGTAGAAGGTGGAGTTCGGCCAGTAGCTGTTGGAGAAGGCGAACTCCATCTGCTCCGTGCCGTCGGGGTTCATGTGGAACAGCAGGCGGCTGAAGTAGTGCGGGGTGTCGCTGTATTCCCAGCGGGTGTAGAGGACGCGGCCGTTGTTGAGCACGGTCGGGCACCAGTTCTGGTCCTGGTCGAAGCAGAGCTGCCGCTCCTTGCCCGTCTTGGGGTCGAGGAGCACGAGGTTTGCGACGGGTGAGCCGCCGCCGACGCAGGGGACGCCGTGGAAGGCGCGGGTGGAGGTGAAGATGACCCGCCCGTCGGGCAGGTAGCAGGGGTCGAAGTTATCCACGTCCGGCTCTTCGCCGGGGTTCACCTGCCGCAGGCCGGAGCCGTCGGCCTTCATCTCGAAGACCTGCCAGCGACCGTTGGCGCCGATGGACGAGAACATCATGCGGTCGGCGTCGAAGTGCAGGTCCACGTCGCCCACGAACTCGCCCTTGGGCGGCTTGTAGAGGGTGGTGAGCTGGCCGCCGTTCGTAGTTCCGCCTTCAGGCGGTCTTTCGCCCCCTCTCCCTTGGGGAGAGGGTTGGGGTGAGGGTGCCTTGGGCAGCGTCAGCACCGCGATCTCGTTGTCGTAGCCGGTCTTGGCGATGTCGGCATTCGTCACCCAGTTCTGAGGCAGGCCCAGGTTGCGGGCGCTGCGCTTGACGACGAGCAGCTTGTCGAAGTCAATGAGCGGGTTGCACGTGAGGAGGGCCTCGGTGCGGAGCTTGGCGATCTCGTCGCCCACGTCGGCCAGCTTCTTCACCGCGGCTGGGCCTGTCCTGAGCGAAGCCGAAGGATCGCCCTTGGTCTCCGCGATGCCGACGATGGCCTTCTCGAGGGCCTCGAGGCGGGTGAGGAACTCCTTGCCGCGGGTGTACTTGGCGGGGTAGGTGTCGGCCAGGTCCTCGATGGCGGCGCGGAGGGCCTTGAAGTTGAAGTTCTTGACGAGGCCCGAGGCCTCCTCGACACGCAACGAGTGGTAGTAGGGCTGGCGCACCTTGGCGAGGTCAGCGGGCGCCTTCACGCCGTCGGCGACCGTGGCCGCTTCCTTGGCCATCGAGGGCATGCGGGTGGCGGCCACGTAGCGCTTGGCCAGCGCCGCCAGGTCGCCAGGCGTCCAGTCGGCGGCCCAGATGTTGTCCTGGCGTTCCCAGTTCATCTCGCGGCCGGCGGCGGGGTCGCGGAAGTCGTGGCTCACCAGACTCCACAGTTCATCGCGGGCGATCTGCTTGGGGTCGCGCTGGGCCGTGGCGGCGCCGGCGACGGGCGTGGGCGAGGTGTGGAAGTAGAAGCCATGGCCGCCGCTGTTGTTGTGGATTTTCAGCAGCAGGTGGTTCTCGCCCTTCTTCAGGTCGAGCTTCGCCGTGTCCTGGTTGGGCGCCTCGACGCGGGGCACGTCGTTCGAGATGAGGAGCTTGCCGTTGAGCCAGGCGCGCATCCCGTCGTCGCTGCCGAAGTAGCCGGTGATCGTCATGTCCCGGGGGGCCTTGATCATCCTGTAGAGATAGGTCGAGCCGTTCGTGCCGGCCTCCATGTTGTGGGGCATGCCGTCGGTGTACTGGGGGCGGGCCTGCCAGCGGAGCTTGCCGTAGGACCTGGTGAGGGCCTCTTGCCAGGCGGGCTTGCCGCCCTCGGCGCCTTCGAGCACGGCGGAGAGATCATCGTGCTTGTTCAGCGCTGCCTCCTTCTCGGGCTGGAAGGCCATCGCGAAGTCCTTCTGCCCCTTGGGCGGGTAGAAAGGCCCGATGGAGTACCACGTGCCCAGTTCGAGGTCCGAGCGCTTGGGCGGCGCGGCCTTCGGGGCGGGTTCGGTCGAGGGCTTGGCGGCCCCGGCCGTCTCGTGGGCTGCCAGCGCCTCGCGCGAGGCGAGCAGCGTCTCCTGCCACGTCGCCTTCTTCACGTAGTATGGCGGCGGTGCGGCGGCGAACGACGTTCCCATCGCGGCGAGCAAGCCAACCGCGAGCGTCTGCGGCAACCTCATAGTGGTACTCCGGAATCCAGTGGGCGCGCTCCTCCCCCGTCCATGGCTCCGTATTCTACCGCGCAAGCCCCGGCGAGTCAAAACGCAATCGTGCCTGGGTGTGGGCCGGAGCTATAGGTAGTTTCTGTTGCGGAAAGCCGAATTCGCCGAACTCGGGCCGTGCTCGGAAGCCAAAGACTGGCTGAAGCCAGGACTCCGAACGCGTTCGTTCCTTGTTTGGAGTCCTGCCTTCAGGCAGTCTTGGCTTTCCGCAACAGAAACTAGGTAGACTTTGGCGCCCCCACTGACCTTGCGTCGGTGGGGCAACAGAATCTGCCAACAATTCCGGCCTGCACCCCGGCGGCAGTCGTTGACATGTGGTAGCCAGGGCAGTATAATCCCCAACGGCAAGTGGTTGGCGGAACACTGGGGGCAGTCCCTCGTCGTAGGGTGGTCCAATGGCAGGGCGCAGGCAGAAATACGAGAGTGTCGCCTCGCAGGGACAGTGCGACATACCCAGGGTGCTGGAACCTACGCAGGGGTTTCTCCTTTCTCTAGACATGGCCTCGGCTGAGAGCCGAGCGCCGGGCCACGGGCCTCCTGGGGAGCTGGCGACGGAGAATCTGTCCTCCGATACTGTCGAGCGAGAGCATCTGGAGGCGAGCTACGTCGGGCGCCTGGCCGAGCGGGGCGATCTTCGACGCCTTGTGACCTACGTGCCCAACAAGGGCCTCCCCCTCTACAACTGGTTCAAGTACAAGGAAGGCTTCTCCCGCGAACTGGTCTTCCGTCTCCTCGACAAGCTGGCCATCGGCCCGGCAGATGCCGTGCTGGACCCATTTGCGGGCTGCGGCACCACCCTTCTTGCCTGCAAGGAATTCGGCCGCAACGCGATCGGCCTGGATATTCTCCCCGTGGCCGTCTACGTAGCGAACGTGAAGCTCTGTGACTGGCCGAACCTGGATATCCTCGTGAGCGCGGTGGACGGTCTCCTGTCTCGACCCAGGAGTGACCCCACATCCAGCTTCCCGGACCTCCGGATCGTGGAACTGGCCTTCGACCCCCAGACGAAGAACGACATCCTCTTCTACAAGGAGGAGATCGAGAAGGTCGAGGAGCCCGTCCGCGGGTTCCTCATGCTCGGCTTGCTGAGCATCCTCGAGCGAGTGAGCCGGACCTCAAAGGATGGGCAATTCCTCCGCCTCGTGGAGCGGCGCATCCCCCCGGTCAAAGATGCTCTGCGCGAGCAACTGATGACCATGATCGTGGACATCTCCAGGCGGCAGCGCACCCTGTTCAAGCCCCGGCAGGGGAAGGCGCAAATGCTCCTCGGGGATGCGCGCAACAGGTGCCTCCCCAAGCGCTACGAGGGACGCTTCGCCGGCGTGATCACATCCCCGCCTTACCTGAACCGCTACGACTACTCGCGCACCTACGCGCTCGAGCTCTGCCTCCTGTTCGTGAGCCACCCGGACGACATGCGCCGCATCCGGCACAGCCTACTCCGATCTCATATCGAGTCACGCGAGCAGGATGGGCGGGACGTGCGGCTTCCGGCTCTCGAGGAAATCCTCGGGTCATTGCGGTCGAAGAATCTGAACAACGACCGCATACCCATCATGGTCAAGGGCTACTTCGAAGACATGAACATGGTCATCCGCAACCTCGCGGCGTACCTGCGTCCTGGCGGGAGGGTCGCCCTTGTGGTGGCGAATGCGCAGTTCGCCGGTGAACACGTCCCAACGGACCTGATGCTGTCGGAGCTTGCCGCCCAGCACGGGTTCGATACCGAGGAGATCTGGGTCACGCGCTACAAGGGCAACAGCTCGCAGCAAATGGCCGTGTATGGCCGACGCCCCGTGCGCGAAAGCATCGTGTTCTGGAGGAAGAATGCCTGACAAGGAGCGGTCGCGGACGGATGAGGCCCTGCGCTCGGCTCTCGGGAAGGCATACGCCTCCCGGACTCGGCTGTTCTACTCCGAAGTCCAGAAGCAGCGCTTGCAGGACCTGTGCGCTCGGGTGAAATCTCTGCGTGCCGAGGGGCTCTCCTGGGACGAACCGTCTCTGGGAATCTCGAAGGAGGCAAGGGCGAGGGTCGCCGAGGTCCGCATTCCTCTCCATCTGGTGTTCTGCCATCCCGAGGCCCTGAGCAACGAACCAGGACTACTCAGGTACTACCGCCTGCTGGCCGCGCTCTCGGACAAGGGCCTCGGGCAACTGGTATCGGGCTTCCGGGGAGCGGAGCGAGTGGCCGCAAAGGCCCGAGCTGTCAATGCGCTCATCAGCACGGTCGTGCAGGAAACGCCCAGGTTTTCTCTGGAAGCGATGCGGGATATCATGCTCGCCGAGGTCGGCTCTGGGATACAGGGCACATGGGTGAATCTCATCGGCAAGGGAGCCGCCCAGCGTGTGCGGGACATGTTCGAGCAGTACGCGTCTGCCCGCGAGGTCATCGGCTCTGTGTCAAAGGAGAAGGTCGTTCAGGCAGGTAAGAAAGTCACGCTCCACACGATCGGCCTCAGGAACGGCTGGCGGATGGTCTTCGCCCCGGAACCAGACATCGGCATCTACGATCCGCGAGGGGTGCTTCAGTGCGCCATCGAGATCAAGGGGAGCATGGACAAGGCCGGTGCGCAGACCCGGTACGGCGAGGCGAAGAAGTCCTTTGCCAAGGCCCTCCGGCTCAATCCGCGCTGCGAGACCATCTATCTCGCAAGCTGCTTCACCGACGCCGTGGTCGAGCAGATCAAGGCCGATGGACAGGTGCGCAAGACCTACAATCTCATCGAACTCTACGATGATCCCGTGAAGCGTGACGCCTTCCTGCGCGAGATTTTCCAGTACCTGATCCGGGTGATCTGAAGGCGGGACCATCCCCTTGGTGGAACCGGCACCCGCAGACAGGAACCCGGGAGTGGCGGTTGCTCTGGGCGGGACGCGCGCATATAGTGGGTAGGCGAGGCAACGACTTCGCCTACCATTCCTTCGTGGGCCGACAGGCCCGATAGGAGCAGCCTGCAATGGATTCCACGCCCAGCCCGACGCCCGCCCTCCTCGGCGGCGAACCGGCCCACACGGGGCCGTGGCCCGCCTGGCCCGTGCACGACGAGCGGGAACGCAACGCGCTCCTCGCCGTGCTCGACAGCGGGAAGTGGTGGTACGGGGAACGGGTCCGCGAGTTCGAGGAGAAGTTCGCGGCGTTCCAGGACGCGCGGTTCGGGATAACGTGCACGAACGGGACGGCGGCGCTCGAGCTGGCCCTCATCGGGGCAGGGATCGGCGCGGGCATGGAGGTGATCGTGCCGCCCTACACCTTCGTGGCCACGGCGACCGCGGTGCTCAAGGCCAATGCCGTCCCGGTGTTCGTGGACATCGAGCTGGACACGCTGAACCTGGACGCTGGGCAGGTGGAGGCAGCGGTGACGGACAAGACGGCGGCGGTGATGCCCGTGCACTTCGGCGGCTTGCCGGCCGACATGGACCGCATCGGTGAGATCGCCCGCCGCCGCGGCCTGAAGGTGATCGAGGATTCGGCCCACGGCTGGGGCTCGAAGTGGCGGGGCAAGGGCTGCGGCGCCCTCGGCGACGCGGGCGGCTTCTCGTTTCAGCAGTCCAAGAACATCACGTCGGCTGAGGGCGGGATCATCCTCACCGACGACCCCGATCTGGCTGACACGATTCGGTCGCTCTCGAACGTGGGGCGCGGCAAGGACAAGCCGTGGTACGAGCACTACCTGACGGGCGGGAACTACCGGATGACCGAGTTCCAGGCCGCCCTGCTCCTCGCCCAGCTCACGCGATTGCCCGAACAGACGGCTCTCCGCGCCCGCAACGCCGCCATCCTCAACCAGGGCCTCGCGGGCATCGAGGGCCTCCGCACCCTGCGCGAGGACCCGCGGGCCAACCCCCGCTCGTATCACCTCTATGGCTTCCGCATCGTGGCCGAGGAGTTCGGCCTCACGCGCGAGCGCTTCGTCGAGGCCCTGCGCGCCGAGGGTGTGCCCTGCGGCCCGGGCTATCCGCACCCGCTCTACCGCAATCCCCTCTTCCAGCGCAAGGGCACGGGGCCAGCCTATTGCCCCGTCTCGTGCCCTTACTATGGCCGCGAGATGGACTACACGAGTGTGGTGTGCCCGAACGCCGAGCGCGCATGCCGCGAGGTCGTGTGGTTCTCACAGACGATGCTCCTGGCGGGCGAGGAGGACATGCGTGCCATCGTGGCCGCCGTGCGGAAGATTCGCGGGAGCGCCGCGCGCCTTTGCTGAGGCGGGGCCGACCCCCACAGCATAGCCCCTGGTCCCGGTAGTGTGCCGCGTTCCCTGCGCCCGACCCTCCCCCTACCCCCTCCCTTGAAGGGAGGGGGGTCGCAAACCCCTCTCCCTCTCAGGGAGAGGGCAGGGAGAGGATGGGGCCTGGAAGTAGGGGCGGCGCCAAGGCTCGCGGACATGCTCCGCCGCAACCGGCGTTTGCGTGGAAACGGCGTTTCGGTTATAAAAAAGCGTTGCTGCGTGGCACAGGCGGGACGCCCGTGCCACCTTGATCCCCCTCAGCCGCGCAAGGCCGAAGATGGACGGACCACAACTGGCCAGGGTCGTGGAGGCAGCTCTCATGGGCGCCACGGTCCTGCTGCTGGTCTGGGCAGGGGTGCCCGAGATGCCGCCCTGGCGCATCGTCGGACGCTCCATCTGGGCCACGGTCCGCTCCCGCCGCAGGATGCTCTACTTCCTCACCTGCCTCTCGATCCTCGCCGCCAACTACCTATACCTGGTGATCGGCGTGGACGAGGCTTGCAACGAGTGGATCGGGGCTGCGGGGGGCAACGACTATACGGCGGCGGTCCACCGCTTCGAGGGGGAGTTCGTGAGCCGCCTCCAGGGGGCGCTCGCCTCCCTGCCGCTCACCTGGTTCCTCGGCTTCGTCTACGTCGTCGCCTTCCCCTGCCTGGTGTTCACCCTGCTCTTCGTGTTTGACCACCTTCGCCACCGCCGCGGGCTGGCCATGCTGTTGATCGGGTATGTTCTGAACTACCTCATCGCGTTGCCCTTCTTCCTGTGGTTCCCCTTGCGGGAGGTGTACCACTACTATGCCAACGACTTGGCGAGCCAGGGGGTGCGGTTGATGCTGGACGACATTCATCCCGTCGTGATGGAGGCATATCGGCTGATGAGCGGGCTGGACAACTGCTTCCCGAGCTTCCACACCTCGCTTGGGGTGACGCTGGCGCTGCTGGCGTGGCACACTCGGCGGCCGCGCTTCGCGCTGCTGATGACGGGCCTGGGCGTGGCCAACGCCCTCTCGACGCTGTATCTGGGCATCCACTGGGGGATTGACGTTGCGGGGGGCCTGGCCTTGGCGTTTGCGGCCTATGGCCTGGCCCGCCTCCTCTCGCGGCGTTGGGCAGAAGCACCTGACGCGGCCTTGGGCCGCGACCAAGGGGGATGATTGGATGGGTGGATGAATGGATGATTGCCTGACACCCATCCACCCATCCATTCATCCATTCATCCCCGTCGTGCAAGCGCGGCCCGTTGGCCGCGCGAGAGGTCCCCGATGATGAGCAGCCGCGTGTTGATCGTGGCAATGTCGGTCGGCGGCGGGCACGGGAAGGCCGGGCAGGCCATCGCCAAGGCCATCCAGGGCCTGGCGCCCGACTGCGAGGTGCGGAGCATAGACCTGCGGGACCACGCGGCCCGCTGGTTCCGCACGCTCTACGTCGCCGGCTACCTGTTCATCGTCCGCCACGTGCCGTGGGTTTGGGGCTGGCTCTACCGCCATCCGCCGAAGCGCGGCGGCACGCTGCCGCCGTGGCTCCTGCGGCGCGCGCTCCGGCCCTTCGAGAGACTTGTCCGCGACTGGCAGCCCGACGCCATCCTCGCCACCCAGATCACCGCGTCCGAGGCCACGGCTGCGCTCCGCACCCGCGGCATCCACCGCGGCGCCAACGCCACCGTCGTGACCGACTTCGACGCCCACCCCTCCTGGCGCTCGGGCGAGATTGACCTGTTCTTCGTCCCCGACGAGGACATACGCCGCCGCCTCGTCGGCACGGGCATCCCCGCCGAGCGCCTCGTGGCCACGGGGGTGCCGATTGACCCCGCCTTCGAGGCGCCCTTTGACCCCGCGGCGCTCAAGGCGAAGCACGGCCTGCGCCCCGGCGTGCCCGTGGTGCTCCTGATGGGCGGCAGCCTGGGCCTCGGGCCGATGGAGGCGGGGGTCCGCGACCTGCTGGCCTCGGGGCGCCCGGTGGAGCTCCTCGTCGTCGCCGGCCACAACGCCCGCCTCCGCCGGCGCCTGGAAGCGCTCCGCCCGACTGGCGAGAGCCGCCTCCACGCCTTCGGCTTCATTGACTTCGTAGTGGAGCTGATGGCCGTGAGCGACCTGTTCGTGTCGAAGCCCGGCGGCCTCTCGATGACCGAGGCGGTGACGCTCGGGGTGCCCACGCTTGCCATCGCGCCGCTTGCGGGCCAGGAGGTGGTGAACGGGCGGCACCTGGCGGCCCAGGGCGTGGTCGAGCTCCTCCGGCCCGGCGAGACCCTGGCCGTCGGGGTCGAGCGCCTCCTCGCCGATGCCCCCGCCCGCGAGCGCCTGTCCGCCGCCGCGCGCGCCTACGCGCGGCACCACAGCGCCCTCCACGTCGCGGAGCGAACGATCGAGTTGGTGCGAGAGAGCAAGGCCAGAGGGCGCTTTCCGTGACCTACCCACCGCAGCCCAGTTCGCTCCTTCTTGGTCCGGCCCTGTCCTCCAAGGGGACGAACCGGCCATGAAGGAACTCCCCGAAGCCGGTCAGGATCACTCCGGCAGCGGCGCCGGCCAGCGTGTCAACCGCGTAGTGGTACCGGCAGTAGACTGTGGCGACGCAGAGGAGCGCGACAGCCGCGAGATGAACCAGGCGAACCCGTGGAAGGTATCGCCAGGTGAACCACAGCGTGCAGATGGCAACGGCCACGTGGCTGCTCGGGAACGCGGCGCCGGGCGTCTCAAAATGGGCGTAGATGAAGAGCATGATTTGGAAGAAAGGCCCACACCGCACCTCGGAAGGAAACGTCAGGCTCAACTGCGGCAGCCCGTTGTCGAGCAGGAACTGGCCCTCCTCCATCCAGAACACCGAGGGTCCGGCCACCGGGAGGAAGATGAAGACCAGATAACAGCTGTAGAAGACAAACGAGACCACTGAGACATAATGGAAAAGGCGAGATTTGTCTCGCACGTAGAACGCGACCCCAACACCAGCGATCATGACGTAATACAGGAAGTACGCCAGGTACAACGTCTCACTCACCGCCACACATGGGAACCAGTCCATGAGAGCGACCCAAGGTTGGAAACCAAACAGGCGCTCGTCAAGCCGCATGAGAAACTCGTCCAGGTACCCCGTCACGAACATCTGGTTCAGCATGCCTGTCTCGCAGTACAGCGGTGTGTACAGAAGGATCGGGTAGAGATGTCGCAACAGGTCCACCACGAGGCTCCCTGGAACCCGGGCATGAGCCACGATGATAAGGTGGATGGCGAGAGCGCAAGCTGCGTGCGCGAGGACGAAGTACGGCCACAGCGCAGTGCGGCCCCGGCCAAAGGCAAACACGAGCACTGCGACAACAGTCAAGTAGGAGAGGGTGGCATAATCAACGAATCTGTACTGCACCCTCGAAACGCAGGCCTTCTCTCTTTGCGCGGCGCACATGCGGAACATCGGCTCCTGGTCTTCAGCCCCGGTCACTGGCCCACCCGGTACCTGGCCCTCCTCTCCTGGGTGGCAAGCCAGCGGCTGGAGCATACGACATGCCTGGCTGGTTGTCCAGGTAGGATCCGGGGGTGCCGCCCTCATCTTTGCCCACATCTCGGGCTCCGCAGCCCGCCCGCGGCGGGCGGCAGGAGGTAGCCCACGGCGTAAGCCGTGGGTCCGGGCGGATACAAGGTCCAGCCCCCGCAGGGGGCGGCAGAATGCCCTGGCGACCGACCCTTCTGCCGCCCTCTGCGGGGGCTGGACCGTGGGCCGCCAAGTCCACGGGCTTACGCCCGTGGCTACCTTCTGACGCCCCTGACGGGGCTGCGAGCCTTCATCCCCAGAGATGTGGGCAAAGATCAGGGTGCCGCCATCGGCACCCCCGCGGCCCAGCCCACCACATCGCCTCACGCCTGATCGAGTTGGTGGAGAAGGAACCGCCACAGGTCTACAGCAGGGCGAGCAGGGCGTAGCGGCCGTACTTGTCGCGCGTGGCCGCACCCACCAGGTGATGCTCGATGCCGCGCCGGCGCAGCGCGCGCTTCGCGTGCCGACGGACCCCCCCGTAGTTCGCATCGTCTATCACGACGACGCCGCCGCGCGCCGTGAGGCCGAGCACGCGCCGCAGCGTCCTTCGGCGGGTCAGGATCGAGCCCAGGTCGTGCACCACGAGATCGAAGCCGCTGGGCTCCTGCACCACAAAGTCCTCCCACGTCACGAGGTGGTCCGTCGGCATGTCCAGCCATCGCAGAATCCGTCGGGTCATGTCGAGCCACTCGGGAGAGGTGTCAACGGACCAGACCTCGGGGGCCGGCCCGGCCTCCCGCTGGTACAGCCGCAGGAGGACCGAGCTGAAGCCGGAACCGAGGTCCACCACCCGCCTGGGCCTCAGGATGCGGCACAGGGCCATCAGGAAGGCCGACAGCTCGAGGGAAACGGCCATCCAGGCGGCGTTGAACCGCGAGGTGTAGAGCTCATAGTGCGGCCTCACCTCGGCCTCGATGGCCTTGGCGAGGCGCGGATAGTCGAGCAGCGCCGCGAACCGCGCGTTGTTGCAGAGCGCCTCGAAGCTGGCGGCCTCGCGCCGCCGCCGCCACGGGGTGAGCCGCCACAGCCCGCCCCGCACACAGTTCGCGGCCTCCACGGCGAAGCTGAGCCCGCGCATCACCCGCCCGAGCCACGTCGGCGGCTCCAGCACGAGGTCGCCGGCCGCGGGCAGTTGGCCTGCCGGCGCCGGGCCGGGGCGAGCCGGGTGCTTCTCCTCCTTGGGTGCGGCGGAGACTAGCCCCTCGGACAGGTCAACCTCGAGTGGTATCTCGCCCAATCTGCGTCCCTCGTGCGAGGCGTCTGGCGGTCGGGCAGGACATATCTTACGTGTCGCCCTCCCGCCTGTCAAGCGGCGGAGCGGAGCATGACTCCCGGTATTGGCGCCGGCCCGATCCTGCGTCTTCTCGTGCTCGTCGTCGTCCTCGTCGTCGTCGTCGAATCGCTGGGCTTTTCGCCCCTCTGGCTTCGACAACGAGGACGACGACGACAACGACGACGATTCGGACCCGCGACGGTTGCC
>VGYV01000156.1 GCA_016872855.1 Planctomycetota bacterium | reverse complement strand
ACCGAGTTCAACCTGACGGTGAAACTCGGCGGGCAGGTGGTCGAGATCTTCCGCGACCTCTCGATGGGCGAGGCGGCGGCCAACTTCGTCGAGTTGAAGGTCAACGACAAGTCGGAGTACGTCATCGTCTCCGACGAAGACTCGGCCACGCCGGCTCCGGGCGACCGACCCGCGCTCGGCGAATCAGCGCTCGCCGGCGGAGACGACGGCGTGGCGGGCCTGACGGACGTGGACTACATCGGCGACCCCGCCAACCACACGGGCCTCTACGCTTTCGACGAGATCGACGCCCTGAACATGGTCGCCTTCCCCGGCGTCACGACGGCCCCGGTGTTCCACGCCGCCATCGCCTACTGCGAGGGGCGCCAGGATTGCATGCTCGTGGCCGAGTGCCCCGTCGCCCTGGAGCCGCTCGAGGCCGTGGACTTCCGCAAGGGCCAGGGCGGCTACACCCACGCCGCCTTCAACTCCAGCTACGCCGCGCTCTACTACCCGTGGCTGGAGATCCTCGACCCCGTCACCTCGCAGAAGAAGCTCGTCCCGCCGTCGGGCGCTGTCTGCGGCTGCTACGCCCGGAGCGACGAGAAGACCCACGTCTGGTACGCCCCGGCCGGCATCGACCGCGGCCGCATCTTCAACGTCCTCGGCCTGGGCTACAAGACGTCCCGCGGCGAGCGCGACGTCCTCTACCCCGAGGGTGTGAACGTCATCGCCAGCTTCCCTGACTCCGGGATCAACATCTGGGGCCAGAAGACCCTCCAGTCGCAGCCGTCGGCCACGGACCGGGTCAACGTCCGCCGGCTGATGATGTACATGGAGGAGGCCGTCGCGGAATCCAGCCGGTTCATCGTCTTCGAGCCGAACAACCCGAGGTCCTGGCGGGCGCTGATCCGGCTCATCAGCCCCTTCCTCCATCTGATCAAGGAGAACGAGGGTCTCTACGACTACGCGGTCCAGTGCGACGAGGAGACGAACACCGCCGCGCACCGCGACCGCAACGAGATGGTCTGCCGCGTGTTCGTCAAGCCCGTGAAGACCGCCGAGTTCGTCGAGCTCAACTTCGTGCTCGTCTCGACGGGCGGCAGCTTCACCGAAATCTACAAGGCCGCCTGAGCACCTGGAAGGAGGTGACGCCCAATGATCAGCGGGAACATGCCCAAGAGCTTGTTCCAGAACTGGCAGTTCGCCATCGAGGTCAACGGCTTCGACGTGGCGCTCTTCCGCAAGGGCACGGAGCCGAAGACCGAGTTCGAGGAGGTCGCCTTCGCGCCGGCGGGCTCCATGTTCGACCAGAAGGTCGCGGGGAGGGTGAAGTTCGACGACATCACCCTGGAGAAAGGGGTGATGCAGGACGGTTCGGACACGGCTGCCGTCGAGTGGATTCGGCACCAGGTGGACGTGAACGAGGTCACCGGCTGGCTCCCCGACGAGTACATGCGCGACATCGACATCGTCCGCTACGACCGCTCGGGCCGGGAGATGCGCCGGTGGACCCTCCACGGCGCCTGGGTCAAAGTCCTCGAATACGACGACCTCGAAGGCGGAAGCTCCGAGAACACCATCGAGAAGCTGACCCTGTGCTACCAGTACTGGACGGAAGGAGATTGACCCCCATGCACACGTTCACACTGCCCTCGGGCATCGAGATCGGCCTCGTCGAGATGACGGGCGCCGAGGAAGACCTGCTCACCAACCGCCGGCTGATGAAGAACGGCGAGGCGATCAACCAGGTGCTGCTGAACTGCACAAAGCGCCTGGGCGAGAACGCCGAGCCGAAGATGAAGGACGTCCTCGACCTGCTCTCCGGCGACCGGCTCTTCGCCCTCGTGCGCCTGCGCCAGGTCTCGCTCGGCGACGAGGTCGAGCTGGAACTGGCCTGCCCGAACACCGGCTGCGGCGAGCGCACGCCCATCACCGTGAACCTCGGCGACATCGAGGCCACGCCCTACGGCGAGGAACGGGAGTTTGAGTTCACCCTACCTGGGTCGGGCAGGAAAGTGAAGTTCGGCTACCTCGACGGCCACAAGGAGAAGCGGCTGGCCGCGCTGAAGGAGCCGAACCTGACGGCGGCCATGATGATCCGCATCGTCGAGATCGACGGCCAGCCCCCCTCGAAGAAGGCTCTCAACGAGATGACGATGGGCGACCGGTCGGCCCTGCGGAAGGAGATGCTGCGGGTGGACGGGGGCATCGACACCCAGGTGGACGTCTCCTGCGACGCCTGCGGGACGCGCATCCGCACGCGCCTGGAGGCCGAGCCGGCTTTTTTGTTCCCGTCAGTAGCCTCCTGAGGGACGCCTTCTTCCTCGCCTACGGGGGCTTGCACTGGGGCTACCAGGACGTCGTGGCGCTCCCCATCCGCCGGCGGCAGGAGTTCGTCGAGGCCCTCGAGAAGCAACTGGAGTTCGAGAAGCACGAGCTGGAGAAGCGGAAATGAGTGCGGAACTCGGAATGCGGAATGCGGAGTCAGACCGGAGCGGCCTCGGCCCTCTTGATTCCGCACTCCGCACTCCCCACTCCGCATTCCCACGGAGCGGAGCGGCGTGATGAACGAGTTGGGCATGGGCGTGGTCGTGAGCATGAAGGACATGTTCACGCAGAACGCCTACCGCATCCAGTCGAGCATGATGAGCCTCGACACGACGGTCGCCGGGGCCGCGGAGCGCATGCAGCGGAATCTCGGCCTCGTCCAGCGGGGCGCGATGACGATGGGCGCCGGCTTGGCCCTCCTTGCGGTGCCGGCCATCGTGCTGCGCTCGACGATGGCCACGCAGAAGGCCCTGGGCGAGATGGCCTCCCTCGGGGTGAAGGACCTCGACAGCCTGGCCGCCGCGGCGGAGGACTTCTCCAACACCTGGGGCGGGACGAGCAAGGCTGAGTTCATCGGCGCCGCCTACGACATCAAGAGCGGGATCGCCAGCCTGACCGATGCCGCGGTCGGGGAGTACACGAAGCTCGCCGCGCTGACAGCCAAGGCAACCAAGGCCACGGTCGCCGAGATGACGAGTCTCTTCGCCACGGGCTACGGCATCTACCGGGGGATGTACTCGAAGCTCGACGACTTCCAGTTCGGCGAGGTGTTCTCCGGCGGCATTGCGGCGGCCGTCCAGGCTTACAAGACCACGGGCTCCGGCATGGCGGCGGCCATCTCCTCGCTGGGCGCCAGCGCCACGATGGCCAGGATTCCCCTCCAGGAGCAGCTCGCGATCCTGGGCCAGCTCCAGGCCACGATGTCCGGAGCAGAGGCGGGCACGAAGTACCACGCCTTCATCAAGTCCGCGGCGGAGGCGGGCAAGGAACTCAACCTGAGCTTCGTTGACCAGAACAACAACCTCCTCGGCCTCGTGCAGATCATCGGCAAGCTCCGCGACCGCTACGGCGAGACCCTCGACGCGATGGAGAAAC
This sequence comes from Planctomycetota bacterium, assembly GCA_016872855.1. Lineage (GTDB taxonomy): Bacteria > Planctomycetota > PUPC01 > DSUN01 > DSUN01 > DSUN01. Next base: position 10,981 of record VGYV01000156.1, on the reverse strand, counting down.
TGGAACTCCAGAAAGCCTTCGGGCGCGTCGAGGCCCTGGCGGTGATCGACCTCTTCTACGACAAGGTCGGCGACCTGACGAAGGGGATCAAGGACATGGGCGCCGCCATGCGCCAGGGGACGAAGTTCACCATCGAGATGGCCCAGGCGATGAACATGGACATCGGCTCGCAGATGTCCATCGTGGGCCAGCAGATGCACAACCTCTTCGAGATTATGGGGCAGCTTCTGCTGCCGGTGGTGAACCCGATCATCCGGGGCATCTCCGCGGTCGTCCTCGCGCTCCAGCGCATGGCGAAGGCCGCGCCGGGGCTGACGCGAGTCGTCCTCGTCCTCGGCGGGGCGCTGGGCCTCGTCCTGACCGTCGTGGGCGCCGTCATCGCCGCGGCGGGGACCATCGGGCTGCTCCTGCCCGCGGTGAAGGCGGGGTTCCTGGCTATGGGCGCCGCGGCGAGCACGGTCGGCGGGGTGCTGGCCGCCAAGTTCCTGCCGATCACCCTCATCATCATCGGGGTGATCGCGGCCGTGAAGCTCCTGCGACGGGCATGGGAAGCCAACTTCGGGGGCATCCGCGACTTCGTCGTCGGTGCCTACGAGAAGGTCAGAGCCGTGTTCCAGGGCATCGGCGAGCTCGCCAGGTCGCTCGTCGGGGGCACGGGGCGGATCAGCGCCGAGCTTGCCGACAAGCTCAAGGCGATGGGGCTGTGGGGCTTCGTCAAGACGGTTTTCATGGTCTACTACCGCGTGCGGCAGTTCATGGTCGGCCTTTGGACGGCCGTGTCGTCGGCCTTCAGGAAGATCGCCGCCATCCTTGGCCCCCCAGTCCGCGCTCTCATGTCGGCCCTCGGGGCACTGGCGCGGGCCTTCCTCAGCATCCTCCAGGCGCTGGGCCTCGTCTCCACGGCGGCGGACGGCTCGGCGTTCCAGTCCCTGGGGCAGGTCCTCGGGACCCTCCTCGGCATCATCGCCCAGGTCGCGGCTTACGTCCTGAAGTTCATCCTCTACCCGCTCTCCTGGGTCCTTCACATCATTGCCGCCCTCGTGCGGGCGGTCGTCTGGCTCGTCTCGACCATCGTCCAGGGCGCCATCTACGCCGTGAAGTTCCTCTACAAGTTCTTCCTGCCGCTGCGCCTCATCGTCGATGCCGTGGCCGCCGTAGTGAAGATCGTCTACACGCTCTGGCAGGTGCTCACCGGGGACATCTCTGTCGTCGAGGGCCTGAAGAAGATCGGCGGGATCATCATTGGCTTCCTGCTCACGCCGTTCCGGTGGGTGAAGGACGCAGTCGTTGGGCTGTGGAACCTGATCAAGTCCGTCTTCGAGGGCACGGCGGCGTTCTTCAAGGCGGGCAAGGGGATCATCCTCGCGTTCGGCAGAGGCATCTGGTCCGTCATCACCTACCCATTCCGCCTGGTCTGGAAGGTGCTGAAGTGGATTCGGGACCTCCTCCCCTTCTCGGATGCGAAGGTGGGTCCCCTCTCCGACCTGACGGCGGCGGGGGCAGCCCTCATCAAGACCCTGTGCAAGGGCATCCTGGGGGTCATCCTGCTGCCGTTCAAGATCATCGCCGGCCTCTTCCGTGGCCTCCTGGCGATTGCAGGGGCGATCTGGTCGGGCATCAAGAGTGTGGTCGCCGCGGGCTGGCGGCTCGTCAAGGGCATCGTAGGCTTCGCGGTGGACATCCTGGCGGCCCCGTTCCGCCTGGCGCTCTCCGTGGGCAAGGCGATCTGGTCGGGCGTGAAGTCCATCGTCTCGGCCGGCTGGGAGGCGATCAAGAGCGTGGGTTCCGCGGTCTGGTCGGTCGTCTCGGCGCCCTTCGAGTGGATCGGCAGCGCTGCATCGAGCGCCTGGGAGGGGATCACGAGCGCCGCGTCGTCGGCCTGGGAGGGGATGACCTCGATGGCAGCATCCGCGGCCCAGGTGATGTCGGATGCGTTCAGCGGCATAGCGAATGCCGCCGCGAGTGCCTGGGACTGGATCAAGGAGAAGGCGGCCGGAGCGTGGGAGGGCATCAAGTCCGCGGCGTCCGGCGCCTGGGAAGGGATCAAGTCGTTCGCCTCGTCGGCCTATGAGGCGGGCAAGTCGGTGCTCACCACGGTCGCCGAAGGGGCGGCGAGCGTCATCACGGCGCCCTACAAGGTCGCCAAGAAGGCATTCAACTTCCTCGCCAGCTTGCTGCCGTTCTCCGATGCGGAGGAGGGGCCGCTCTCAAACCTGTCGGCCTCGGGCAGGTCGATCCTCGAGACGATGGCCAGAGGCATGCAGCAGGTCGCTGGGCTGCCGGCGAAGGTGTTCTCGAAGATCTGGGGCTTCCTGACCGGCCCGGCGGGTGCGGGGACCTTTGCCCGGGTCGAGCCGACGGCCTTGACGGGCTGGCTCGGCGGCCTGTCGAGGATCTTGGCGGGCCTGGTGACCACGGTCGCCAGCGCGCTGCCGCTGGCCCCCGCCGTCGCGGCGCCCATGACGTCAGTCGCCGCCGCGGCGGAGAAGCCGGTGCCCGTGGTCGTGCGCGAGCGCGAAATCCAGCAGACGCGGCTTCTGGCCGAGCGAGGGGCGCCGCTGGCCTCCGTGGCCGGCGCTCCGACCCTTGGCGAGCAGCCCTTCCCGCTGAAGACGTTCCTGGCCAAGCTCGACGAGCTGGCCGACCGGCCCATCGACGTGAACATCACCGTCGTCTCGAAGCTCGACGGCCGCGCCGTTGCCCAGGCGGTCTACCGCAACATCCGGCAAGAGAAAGTCAAGAACTATGGAACGCTCTAGCGAGTGGCGAGTGCGGAGTGCGGAGTGTCGAGTGAAGAGAAGAAGGCAGACACGCCGCGACGACACCGAACGCTCCGTGCCCGACCCTGACCCCTTCCTGCTGGCGAAGGACTTCGGGCTGTGAGCGAGTACAAGCCGCCCATCACGGGCTACCTCATTGACGCCGACGGCGAGGGGACTCTGGAGTTCCAGTACAACCCCTCCGAGGTCGTGGATGAGAAAGCGACCCACTTCGCCGCCATCCGCATCCCCGGCATGAGCCATCCCCGCTACCAGTACGTTGCGGGCGAGCCGAGGCGGATCGTCTTCAAGCTCCAGCTCTTCAAGGGGCCGGTGAAGGAGCGGGTGCTCTGGCTCCAGTCGCTCCTCTACCCCGAGCACGCGGGGAGTATGCTGGAGATGGCGCCGCACCGGGTGCTGTTCCTCTTCGGCAGCCTGTTCCCGAGCGTGCTCTGCATCGTCCGCGAGGTGAAGGCCCGGTTCTTCGGCCTCTTCGAGCCGGAAACCCTCCTCCCCGAGCAGGCGGACGTGGACCTCGTGCTCGAGGAGTACGTCGACCGGAGCGTCAACGTGAATGAGGTGCGGGGATGATCACGAAGCGCTCGCGCTACCGATTCAGCATCCTCTGCCAGGACGAGGGAGGGGATTTCCTGGGGAACCGCCCCCAGGTACCGACGACGCCGCGGCCCGACGACCGGTTCCACACCGTGGTGGAGGGCGACCGGCTCGACCTCCTGGCCCACCAGTACCTGGGCGACGCCAGGCTCTGGTGGGTCATTGGCGATTACAGCGACCTCTTCTGGCCGCTGGAGCTCGAGGCGGGCACCGTGCTCCGCATCCCGAGCGCTCAGCACGTGCAGATGAACATCCTCGGCTGAGGGTCTTGGCATGGAACTCGACACCTACGCCCCGACGTTCCTGATTCAGATCGAGGGCAAGGATCTCTCGGCCGATATCGCGCAGGAGATCCGCTCGTTCACGTTCGAGGACAACGAGAGCAAGCTCGACGCCCTGGAGCTGACCGTGACGAACCGCAACCTGCAGTTTGTGGACCACCCCCTCTTCCAGGAGGGGAACGAGATCGTGGCTCGGTTCGGCTACATCGGCAATCTCTCGCCCAAGAAGAAGGCGGTCATCAAGGACATCGAGTACGACTTCCCGGAGGACGGCGACCCCACGATCACCCTCCGCGCCTACGACAAGGGCTTCAAGCTGGCGGGCAAGGAGGCCCAGAAGGTCTGGACGAAGCCGCCGCCCGGCATCCTCTACTCCGAGATCGCCGAGGAGATCGCGGCGAAGCACGGCCTGACGCCCAAGGTGACCCCCACGAAGGTGCGCCACCTGCGGGTCGTCCAGAGCAATATCTCCGATGCGGATTTCCTCAAGGAACTGGCGGAGAAGGCCAGGGACAAGGATGGCGACGGGGTCACCGGCTACGTCTTCTACGTCCAGGACGACGAGCTGCACTTCCACCCGCCGGCTCTGGACGAGGCGCCGGCGATGGCGCTCGAGTACTTCACCGATGTGAAGGGCGTCCTTCGCAGCTTCCGGCCGGCCTCGAAGAGCCAGGGGGCCAAGGGCGAGGGCACGGAGACGAAGGCCATCGGCGTGGACCCCCGCGAGAAGGAGCCGGTCGAGGAGACGGCCTCGAACGAGAACACCCCGGAGCGCACGGCCCTAGGCAAGAAGACCTACCTCGTGGACGGGAACACCGGCGAGGAAAAGTACCAGGAGGAGGAATCGGGCCACGTGGTCCCATCGCCCGAGCGGACCGAGGGGTTCCACGAGGAGCCGGCGCAGGAGCCGGCGCAGGACAAGGCCGAGGGGAAGTTCAAGAAGGCCGAGATGGGCCAGGTCGAGGCCGCGGCGGTGACGATTGGCATCCCCGCGCTCAAGGCCAAGCAGAACGTCGAGATCAAGGGCGTGGGGCAGAAGTTCTCGGGCATCTACTACGTCGACAGCGTCCGCCACGAGATCGGCGAGAACGGCTACTCCTGCGAGCTGAAGCTCAAGAAGAACGCGTTGGGCAAGGGCGCCGGCCAGAAGTCCGAAGAGGCCAAAGCCCAGCAGAACGACACCGAGGCGCCGCCGGTGCCGAAGGAGGAGCCGCCGCCGATGGTGACCGTGGACGCGAACACGGGGGAGGAGACGCGATGATCGACGTGTACGACAAGGATCAGCAGGAACGCTACCGCCACAGATGGTTCGGGAAGTACCGCGCCTTCGTGCGCGACAACAACGACCCCGAGCGCCTGGGGCGGTGTCGGTTGGAGATCCCTGCGGTGTTGGGCAAGGGCAAGGACCACTGGTCCGATTGGGCGTCTCCATGCTTCCCTTACGGCGGCAACCAGGACATCGGCATGTTCCTCGTGCCCGAAGAGGGCGCTTCGGTCTGGGCCGAATTCGAAGGCGGCGATGTCCAGTACCCGATCTGGGTGGGCGTCTGGCTGGCGAGATCGAACCCAGGCGAGCAGCCCGAGGAAGCCAAGCGCCTGTGCGGCGATGCCAAGTGCCTCGACTGCGAGGACAAAGCCGACCACCAGGCCAACCCGTCGGACCACGAGGAGCACGGGAAGTTCCACGGCCATCCCGACTACTACTGCCCGCGCCGCAAGGTGCTCCTGAAGACCGAGACGGGCCACAGCATCGTCGCCGACGACAAGGACGAGGAGGAGTTCCTGGCCATCCTCGACCGCGGCGGGCAGATGATGCGGTTCGAATGCCCCGTGCTCCTGGCGAAGGACCGAGGCAATGCCCTGCCGCGTCGTACGCGACAGGCCGAGGCCGGCGACCAGCTCGACATCGGCTCCGACATCAAGGATCAGAAGGCGCGCGTCGAGATCACCGACCTCTGCCGCCAGTTCGTCCGTTGGGAGGCGTGGAAGGACCGCGAGAAGATCTGGGTCCAGTCCAACGACAAGGGCCGGGGCCGCATCCAGCGGGTCCTGCTCGACACGACGAAGGGCAGGGAACGGGTGGTCATCTCCGGCCTCAACTTCCGCCAGGAGATCATCATCGACTCTACCGCGGGCCGGGAGCACATCCTGGTCCGCGACAAGGCGGGCAGCGTCGTCTGGATGGACGCGGTGAACGGGAACATCACCGTGGACGCGAAGAACTTCGTGTTCATCAACCCGTGACGGGGAAAGCTACGAGCGGCGAGCCACGAGCCGCGAGCCTGAAAGGACAAGACAGAATGAACCTTCTTCTGGCTCGAAGCTCGCGGCTCGTAGCTCGTGGCTGATACAGGGCAAGAGACATGGCCATTCCACAGGCAAGGCTTGGAGATATGACAAACCACATGGGGATCATCGTGACCGCGGCCATGCGCACGTTCGTCAACGGCCGGCCCGCGGCAAGGCTCGGCGACCTGCATCTGTGTCCGATGCACGGGATCAACCCCATCGTCACGGGGGACCCCGACACGATCATCGAGGGGTCTCCCTCGGCCCGGCTGGGCGACCTCACCGCCTGCGGGGCCGTCATCGCCACAGCCAGTGAGGACACCCTGGTGTGAAGCCATGACATTCGACTGCCAGGCTCAGGACAACATCGCCCTCGACTACTGGGACGTGATGCCCAAGAGCATCACCGTCAACTGCACGCTCGAGGACGTGACCTTCCCCCTGATGATCTACGGCGTGCCCCGCGACGCCATCGCCTACCGCGTCATCAACCAGGCCATCGCCTCGGTCAGCGCGGACGGCGAGGTGACCCTGGGCACGGTCCGGGGCACGACGATGATCCTCGCCTGGCGGAAGGACGACCCGTGCGACGTCAAGTACATCCAGGTCAACGTCGTATGCCCGTGCGACGAGTACCTGCCCGGCGGCACCCGGGGCGGCCAGGCCGGCACGTCCCCGCCGTCTTCGCCGGCGCCTCAGGGCTCCCCAGAGGAATGCGACGGGGCGGAGAGCCTGACGATGATCGTGAGCGGCTTCGGCGGCGCCTGCGCCGCGCTGAACGGCACGCACGTGCTCGTCCGGTCTGGGTCCCACGTCTGGGTGGACGCCGCCGGCGGGATGCAGGTGCGGCGCTCGACCGACCGCTGGCGCGTCGAGGCGGGGGTGGGCACCCCGATGTTCGCCGAAGACTACCCGGCCCCGCTCACCTGCGCGGGCGACCATCCGACGGGGCCGGGCAACCTGGTGGGCGCAGGGTGCGGCCAGACCGGACACTACACCATTGCATGAGAGTTCTCTGATGTCTTCTCCTCACGATTCCGCACTCCGCACCCCGCATTCCGCATTCACCGGGCTGCCCCACTGCCGTTCGCGCCTCCACTGCGAGGCCTGCCGTAACGACCCCGGGTTCCGCCAGAGCCTGGTCGAGCACTTCGGCCCCTTCGAGTGCCCGCTCGTCGGCAGGCTCCCGGTTGTCGTCAACCTGGTCTTCGATACTCGACCCCTCGTCGTCCACGCTCCGGGCCTCACGGGCAAGAACCTCCTCTGGCAGGCCATCAAGACCGAGTTCTTCCTGAGCGAGCCGAAAAGCTTCGGGGCGGCCGACGGCCTGACGATCCTCACCTGGAACAGCCGCCGCGAGCCGGGCGTCCTCCAGCAGTGCCTCGACCACCTGGGCATGCCCCACGTCGTCCTCGGCCAGGGCATCCGCGACTGGAAGAACCTGCTCAAGAACCGCCTGACCCGCGACGCGCTGGACGACGTGGCCACGAAGTACGTCATGGGCATCGACGCGTCCGACGCGCTGGTGCTCGGCCATCCGCAAGCGGTCCTCGACCGGTTCAAGACGCAGTTCGCCTGCAAACTCGTCTTGGGCGCCGAGACCCACTGCTTCCCCGAGATCGCGGAGCTTCGCAGGTTCGAGGATTCCCTCCCGGGGGCCACGTCGCCCTGGCACTACCTCAACTCGGGGATGTGGATCGGCGAAACGGAGTTCTGTAGGGAATTCTTCCGCGTAGCCGCGGAGACCGAGCCGTGGCCGGGCGACGAGCGGTTCCAGAGGAGCGACCAGGGCGTGTTGAAAAAAGTCTTCCGCCGCTTCTACCCCGAGGCCCTTCTCGACACCCAGTGCAAGCTCTTCCAGAACATCAACGTGCGGGTCGAGGAGCTGAATGGCAAGGTGGACCTCGAGAGCCGCCTCTCGCCCGTCACCGTGTGCCTGCTGAACTGGCGGCGGCCGCAGAATCTCCCTCGCGTCATCGACTCCGTCGCCAGACAGACGGCCAAGCCGGTCATCTTCCTCTGGAACAACGGCGCCCCGGTCAAGGACGAGCGCATCCGCTGGCAGGTGGATTCCTCGGAGAACGCCGGCTGCTGGCCGCGCTGGTTCATGGCGTCGCGCGCGGCGACGGAGTTCGTCTGCTCGCTCGACGACGACCTCATCCTCAAGGACCCATACGTCCTAGAGGACGCCATCGCCTTCCTCGCCCAGTGCGGCGAGCAGACGATCATCGGGCCGGAGGGGGTCCGGCTCGTCTTCAGCAAGCCGTACCGCGACTGCGACCACGTCGCTTGCCCCGCGGAGGACACGCCCGTCTCCATCGTCAAAGGCAGGCTTATGCTCTTCCGCCGGAGCGCGTTGAACCGTGTGACCCTGACGACGGCCTACGACGTGGCGCGCGACGCCGACGACATCGCGCTCTCCGCAATGGCCGCGGGAGGCAAGGCGGGGAGTCCATCCCGTCACGTGTCCTACTGGCTTTTTTCCATTTCCCCGTCGAAATAGAACTCCTGACCTACCTTGCCATCTTGATTGTATCCCTGACCTTTGCCTGAAATCTTCTTGGTGGTAGGTCGCACCACCCCAACGAGAAGGGTGTCAAGGCTGCCGTCACCACGCCAGACAGTTGCCACGAACCGGACCTTGTCTCCTCCGGGGTTGTTCCGGAACACACCGTGTTCGGTGAACCCCTGAGGGAGCGCCTCGTACGTGAACTTCCGATCCTCGCGGAAGTGGAAGCGCAACGCGCCCCGGTCTCCGTTGAGGTCGAACCATGAGACGGTGAACTTAGTTCCCTCGAGTTTCGGGCCCCCTGCAAAAGGACCAGGCTCTGCGGATATGCTCAGGCCACCTGCTAGAGCGAAAAGCATGGTCGCAAGCCGCAAACCGCAGATCAAGCCGCTCCGAGTCATTTCCCAGTCTCCTTTCTTCAAGTGAAGTGAGGTCAGCTCTCCGGTGCGCAGATTGTGTCTCAGAGGTCCCCTGTCAGCTTCAGCGCTCGCGCAGTAGGCTTCTTAGGGCACCCTGAATAGCCGAGCAATTGATTGCTATGACGTCACCTGGGCTTGGCAGAGGTTCGAGGTTCGGACCAGTGAGCGTCCAGATCACCGATCCTTTGCGCATATCCATGCAAGTAACGACAAACGGGTAATACACCAGCCTATCGGCGGGCGCATGCCCATGACCCCCACGAAGCAGGATCAGGGCATCACATTTCGCGATGGACTGCAATTGTCGTAGCCCTTCTGAGGAATGCAGTTGCGTGAAATATGAAACCTCGCCATAGGGCGAAGGGGAATTCTCCTGCATCAGTCTATAGCAAAGGCCCTCAGGCACAACATCTAGCGCGCTCTCGGACTCGAGGAAGTTCGTCACATAATCCACGTACCGGCCGTAGCACAGGTGGGCTCTCTGGGTCTCGGCGCCATCACGGGAGTGTGCCACGATCCAACCGGCGACAGCGACACGACGCACTCCGCGCCAAGCAGCGGCATCTCGAAGGTTCACAACGACTTTGGCCTGAATCGGGGTAGGAACCGCGCAGCCATCGGCCAGGAAGATCGGCGACACCGCCGATAACAAAAGCCAAGCCACACGGAACTTCTGCATTTGGTCTAGTCTCCGTTTAGACGAACCGCCCGAAGGGGACCGATTGAGTCTCACGCGTGCGTCCCATACCGATCAGAAACAGGGCCACTAAAAGCGGAAACGAACCCTTGAATCCTCATGTTCTTTGAGCGGCGACAACGGCGCATGCCATGCATGAGACTACTCCCACTTGCCAGGCACCTCGCCTGCAACTGTCTCCACGATTCCCGAGAACCGCTCATCACCGAATAGCCGCTCGGCAGTGGGTGCTGGGCCCACATCCGGGTTCTTGAGGCCATATATTTGCCAAGTTATCGAGATCAGTTCATTGTTGATTGAGATGATCTCCGTTGATTTTCCAATTGAGGCCCACGATGAACCCATGCTACTCGGACCAGCTGACAGGGCCCTTTGCTCCGCCTCTTTGGCCTGCTTCTGCCTCTCAAGGTCTTGCTTCCTCTCTTCCAATCTGGCGATTTCGGGCATATTCCTGGCAATTGCAGCATCCCTCTCAGCATCACAGCGTGCACGCATCTGCCCAAGCTGCCTCCAACCCTCATCGGTCAGTTCCCACCGCCGCTCGTAAAGCCGGTATATCTTGCGTTTTCTGCCAGTTAGAGGATGGCTCTCGATGCGCAATTCTTCGCCCCTTCGGAACTCTACATGCCCGGGGCTCTTGTGCGGCAGAGGGGGCGAGCACCCGACGAAAGCAACCCCAAGGAACAACAGCCACAAAGCGAATCGATGCATTGCATTCATCCCGGAAGCCATCCGTCACTGGTCAATCTCGCTAACCTTCGTCTGAACCACAAGTTTGCCGCTTCCACCGCACCGGCTACACCTAATCCAGCCGGTGCTGGGGTTCAGAAGGTCGGAAGGCCCTGTTTGACAGAGGCGACACTTCAGCCATCCCCCCCAGCCGATGCAGGTAGGACACGTCCCGTTCGGAAAAGATGGGTTCTTCCAGTTCCCCTTGCAGTTTGGGCAAAGCAATCGGCCGGCACCGCGACACTGGGGGCAAATGACTTTCCCGCTCCCCCCACAAGCGGGGCAGTTCTGCTCAGTCGTTGCCACTGCCTCCCGTCGCCGGGGTGGGTTGAGCAAAGGAGCGGCTGGTGCGGCAGCGGGCGGCTCTGGCATAGGGTACTGGGGCCGCACTTCAGAGTACCCTTGGTAATAGGACGGCGGCGGGGCGACAATCGGCGTCAGCCCGCAACCCGCGCAGGATAGGAGAGCCAAGAAACTTGGTGCGAGGGCCAGGCAGCCCGACGTAAGCCACGAGCCTGGCGTCGTCTCGAACAGAGGTGATCTCATTCTCTTTTCCGCCGCTTCGGGGTTCTTTGTGGGTAGCCCCCAGGGGTTGTGGTTGTCGGTCGGCGCGAGCAGCTGGCGATCCAGCGCCGGCACAGGTGTATTTCGGCGTAAGTCCTTGCCATGCCTATGCTGAGGGA
>VGYV01000155.1 GCA_016872855.1 Planctomycetota bacterium | reverse complement strand
CCGTTGGCGCCGAGACCATGAAGGCGATCCGCGCCTTGTCCCCAGCCATAGCCACTGTTGGCTTGGCGGAAAACGACACCTCGCCGGCAAGCGTCGGCGAAAGAGCCGCCACCAGAGCAATCAGAAAGGTCATCGCCCTTGTTCCCACCTGGGGCTCCTTTCAAATGAATCGAGGGAATCGAATTATTCGATTAACTCGATTCCTTCGATTCCGTCCAGCCCATGTCCCTCGCGCCTTTGCACTCCGGGTAGCCCGTGCAACTCCAGAACTCCTTCCCCGCATTCCTTCCGCTTCTGGCCGTGCGCCGCGTCATCGGCTTCCCGCACTGCGGGCAAGCCGGCGCGGCTAAACACTTGCAGACCTCTCTTCCGTTGTCAGTGGACCGTGCAGGCCTCCTCGGCGGCCCAGGTGGGGTCCACGCGCACGACGCGGCGGTTGGCGGAGTCGGCCACATAGATGTGCTTGAACGAGGCCTTGGCGGCCACGGGGTAGGCCAGGGGGATTCCCGGCTCGGGCACCTTGCTCTCAGGCCCCTGGCTGTCGCGGTTGCCGTAGGCCCCGAAGGTGAGGATGTGGTTGCCCTCGTTGTCCACCACCTGCACCGAGCAGGTGAGGGCGTTGGGGATGTAGAGGCGGCCGAAGTCGTCCACGTCGAACCGCGGTGTCTGGCAGGCGCACTGGTTGCTGAAGGGTGCGAGGATGGGGTAGGCCCTCAGGCCGCCCTCGACATGGATGGTCCAGGGCGGGTTATACCAGTCGAGCCGCTGGCCCGAGGCCATCTTGATGCCGTCCTCCAGCTTGTCGGGCACGGTGGACAGGATCGGCCAGTACTTGTCCACCTTGTATTGCTGGCCTGGCTTGAGGTTATCGGGCACCATGCCGCCGCCGGAGGGTCGGAACTTGATGACGCTGCCCAGCGATTCCCCGAGGTGGCGATGGCGTTTGGCCGCCTCGGCGAGGGCGTCGGGCAGCTTGTAGTCGCGCGGCAAGATGCGGACGCCCGCATAGATGTTCCCCTGCTGGTCAACCTCCACGCCGCCGCTCTGGTCCTGGAGCCAGCCGATGAGGGCGCCATCGAAGCCCGCCTTGACGCAGTGGGGGGAGATCTTGCCCGAGGCGAACTCGGCGCGCAGCCGCGGGCAGCGGCCGGCCGAGCCGTCGGGCTTGACCTCGAAGATGCCGTTGACGCGGAAGGTGAACATGCCGTTGTAGTAGAGCGTGCCGTCTGGGGTCACGCAGGAGCCCTGGTTGCCGAAGTAGCCGCCGCCCATCTTGCCGTAGCGGTCGGAGAACTCCTTCCGTCCGTCGGGCAGCGGCGCGGGCGTGAGGTCGCGGTTGAGGCGCCGCCAGGGGCCGGAGAAGCCGCCGCCGGCGTAGTCGTTGCCAGAGAGATAGACCATGCCGTCGCGGCGGAGGCAGAACTCCGAGCCGATGATGGGCTTGGGGCGGCCATCCTTGTCGAGCGGGCCGGCGTATTCGCCGGTCAGGCCGCTGTAGCGGAGGATATAGCCCCAGCCGTTGTGGACGTAGGCCAGGTCGGCCTCAGCGTCAACGTCCAGCCGGCAGGCGAAGCCGGCGGCCAGCTTATCGCGGTCGGCCAGGTCCTCAGCGGCCTCCAGCTTGTCGCCCTTGTCCTCGATCCGCAGGAGGCTGTTCTCGCGGGGGCAGCCGCTGAGCCACAGTTGCGGCGCCTGGCCCGTGAAGTCCCCCACAAGGAAGGGGTCCTGGGCTGCGCCCCGCTCCGAGAACTGAAGCGTTGCGACCACTTTGGCGTCCGGCGCGCAACTGCTCAGCTTGACGACCGAGCGGAGCCGAGCGCCCTTGTCGGTGTTCTGGCGGGTCAGCACGTAGAGCGCGCCCGTCTTGTGGTCGGGGACGGCCACGTGGGGGTGCGCGATGGCGATTGAGCCAGTGACCTTGCCCTCGGGGGAGAGCAGCCATATCTTCCCGCTCGCCGCGTCGCAGACCATCACCGTGCCGTCCTTCGCCACGGCGATGCCGTGGAGGGGCTGGACGTCGGACAGCACGCTCCACCCTCTCTCGGGCGGGCGAGCGTCGTCGGGCAGAGGCAGTTCGGCGAAGGGCGCCACCTTGCCGCCGAGCGTCATCTTGTAGACGCGGTTGCTGGGCCAGGCGGGGTGCTTCTTCTCGCCCTTTTTGGGCATGCCTGCGTAGCCGGCGAAGTAGATGGCCTTGGCGTCGGGGCCGAATGCGCCCATGACCGGGCCGACCGCGGCGTAGCCGGCCAGCTTCGTCCCTGCGTCCCACAGCGGCTCGGCGAAGGACTCGCCCACGGCCGCCCCGTCCTTCTTGCGGATGCGGTAGAGCGATGCGAACGACTCGGCGAGGAGCACGACTGCATCCTCGGTGGGGTGAACTGCAATGAGCTTGATGGCGAGGTCGTTGACGCCCTCGGGCTTGGGGGCGACGGGATAGAAGGTGGGCCACAGGCTGTGGTAGCTTATCGGGGCCTTGGAGCCTGTTTCGGGCACGGTGACGCAGCCGAAGACCTCGCGGCTCTTGTCGCCAACGGCGGCGGGATAAGGCATCAGCTCGCGGAGGTAGTTGCCCTGGCGGTCGTAGACGCGCAGGAAGTAGAGCGCACCGTCACGGGTCTTCTTCGCCATCACGTACAGGTCGCCGTTCGCGGGGTCCACGGCCAGGCCGCGGCACACGGTCTCGTTCAAGTTGTGCGAGCCGTCGGCCAGGATGCGACCGAATTGGGCGCCCATGCCCAGGCGGACGCGGGCCTTGAAGGGGCCGCCCTCGGCCTTCTTCCCCCAGTCGCCCGCCCCGTCCCACAAGATCTCCTGCGCCAGGCCGGGCTTCAGGGGGCTGGGTGGCGGCTGGCTGGCGCCCAGCACGCCGGCAGCCAGGGACCGCACGACCTTGCCGTCGGCCCCCAGCACGGCCACCTCAACATCGGTCGGAGCCGAGACCGTGAAGGCGATCTTGACCCCGTCCCCATCCCGCGAAGCGGTCGGCCCCGCTGCGAACTTCGCGCCTCCCTCCGCCGCGGCGGCGATCACGAACAAAGAGAGAGCAAACCGGCAAGCAGCGGAATGCATCGCAGTCCTCGCTTTCACTCGACCTTGAGGGTCTCCTCGGCGGCGAAGGTTGGCTCCAGGCGCACGCCGCGGCGGTTGTAGGTGTCGCAGACGTAAATGGCGTCCTTGCTCACCCCCGCCCCTGTGGGCCAGGCGAGGGGGATGTCGGGCACCGCTACGGTGGCGTACAGGGAGTCGAAGTTGCCGTAGCGGCCGAACTCGAGGATGTGGTTGCCCGCGTTGTCCACGATCCGCACGGAGTTAGTGATGGCGTTCGGCAGGTAGAGGCGGCCGTAGCGGTCGAGATCGAAGCGGGGAGTGCGGCAGGTGCAGCAGAGGTTGCTGCCCCAGCTCGAGTGGCTGAACGGACCGTAGCCCGGATAGGCAGCCAGCGCGCCCTCGATGAACGTGGGAGCAAACACATTAGCGTCGCGGTAGCCCGATCGCGCCTCGATGCCCTTGGTGCCCGGCGGGCGGAGTGGCTCGCCCTTCGGGTGGTCCTTGGCCGGGGAGACCACGGCCCCGCCGCCGGGGCCGAACTTGAACACGCTCCCCGTGGTGGCCAGGTAGGAGAGGTCCTTGGCCCACTTGGCGGGCACTGGGGCGTTCTTGGGCCAGTTCCAGAGGCCCAGGTAGGTGTTGCCGGCAAGGTCCACGCGGATGCCACCGTTCGCTGGGTTCACGGGGCCAATGGTGGCCCGGCCGCGGCTCTTCCCCTCCTTGTCCTTCACCTCCAGGTGCTGTCCGTCCTGGAACTTGCCGTCGGGGCCGTAGCACACGACCCAGTAGGTCGCCCAGTCGTACATGAAGGAGATGTAGCTGCGTCCGTCGGGTCCGACGCCGAGTCCGCGCTCGGCGTAGCCCGGCCCTTCGCGGCTGTAGATGTGCTTGCTGAGCACGTGGGTGCCCGTGCCCGCGAAGGGGGCGGGCGCAAGGTCGCGGGTGTAGCGGGCGAAGGGGCCGGAGTAGTCCTGGAACTCCGGCGCGCCCGTGCCCTGGCGGGCGTAGAGCAAGCCGTCGTAGCCCACGGCGAGGTCCTGCGACCAGAACTGCTTGCCATCCTTCGTCAGCAGCGCGCCTTTGCCTGTCTTGCCATCGTAGCGCCACATGCCCACGGTGCCGTCGCTGCCGTAGACCTCGTCGCGGTCGTAGTCCACGGCCAGGCGGTGCCAGCCCCACTGGGAGTCGGGCCGAGGCTTGTAGGCGGTCTCGGCTGGCTCGAATGCCTTCCCCTTGTCTTCGAGCACGAGGAGGCTGTACTTGCCCGACTTGGTGATGCTGGTGCGCAGCCAGCAGAGCGCCCGGTCGGCAGGGAAGCTGAAAGCCATCGCCACAAGGTCGGCGGTCTTCGGTATCTCGTACTCCGCCGAAGGCTTGGCGTCGGCACCGAGCGTGTCGAACCGCATCAGCTTGAGGTCCACGCTCTTGCGGGGGACGATGCGCTTTTCGAGGACGTAGAGCGCGCCGGTTCGCGGGTGAACGGCGAGCTGGTCGGGCCAGCGGACGGGGACGTCGCTGACCTCCTTGCCGTCCGCATCGAAGACGGCGACCCTGCCCCGCTCGCGGTCGGCCACGTAGACGCGCCCCCTCGCGTCCACGGCCACGCCGTGGACCGGCCCCTTGGGCGCGCCGGCCAGGCTGTAGGCCGACCAGTCGCCGCCGTCCTGGGTCCAGGTGCCGCCAAGCCCGTCTTTGTGCTCGACCTTGACGGCGGCGAACGGCTCCGCCGGGCCGTCGCCGTCGAGCCTGAGCCGATAGACCACCCCGGGCGGGTATCGTGGGTCGTAGGGGTGGCCGTACTGGCTCTTGGCCGAGTAGGGGCCGCTGATGTAGAGGGTCTTGCCGTCGGGCGAGAGAGCGGCGTAGGTGTGGCCGCACCGGGGCGGGGTGCCCGCGGGCCAGAGGGAGCGCGCCTTGAACTTCTCGCCCGGCACGCCGCCGCGTGCGTCGAGGCGGAACAGGCTCCGGCCGTCGGTGAGCAGGATGCCGTGCTGCTTCGTCGCGGCGACGACGTGGAGAGTGACCGATGGAGTCATCCCACTGCCGTTTCCGCCCATGAGCTGGTAGAACTGCACGTTGGTGGCGCGGTAGTTCCGCGGGCGGAAGCACTTGCCCTCCTCATCCCAGGTTGCGACATCCTTCATCGCCCCGGGCTCAAGGTCGGCCGGGAAGGGCATGATCGTCCGCAGATACTTGCCCTCGGGGGAGAATGCCCGCAGGGTCATGCAGGTCAGCGAATCCTCCTCGCGGTAGCCCATGACGTAGAGGTTGCCCGCTTCGTCGCTGGCCATCGAGGCGACGAGGCCGAAGGTATAGGGGTCGTCGCCGCCGATGAAACGGCTGAAGCGGACGCCCATCCCCACCCGCACCCGCACGCGGAAGGGCGCGCCCTGAGCGGGCTTGCCGAAGTCGTCCAGGACATCCCACTCAAGGTTCTGGGAGAGGCCGGGCTTGAGTGGTGGCGGCGGGGCATTGGGGCCGCCGAGGACGCCTGCCGCCAGGTGCCGCACCACGGCGCCCTGGGCGTCGAGCACGGCCACCTCGACATCCGTCGGCGCGGCCACGGCGAAAGTGATCCGCGCCCTGCCGCCCGCCAGAGCCACCGTTGGCTTGGCGGAAAACGCCCCCTCGCCGGCGAGCACCGGCGAAAGGGCTGCCGCCAGAGCGACCAGTAAGGTCGTTGCCCTTGTTTCCACCTGCGGCTCCTTTCGAACAAATCGAGCAAATCGAACGAATCGAATCACTCGATTAGCTCGATTCCTTCGATTCCATCGAGCCAATCTCCCTCGCGCCCTTGCACTCCGGGTAGCCTGTGCAACCCCCTCTTCCTTTGTCAGCGGACCGTGGAGGTCTCCCTGAGCCAGGCCTCGTTGAAGGCGACGCAGCTCATGCGGCTGCCGAACAGGTGGATGACGCCGTTGGGGGCCTGGGCGACGGACATGTAGCCGCCCACGCCCTCCACCTTGCGCACGTGAGCCCAAGTCCGAGCGTTGTCGAGCGACAGGGCGGCGAACGTGCCGCCGCCAACCAGGGCCTTCTTGTTGTCGTGAGAGCAGAGGAGGACCGCGCCGCTGGCGAGCCTGAGCGCCGCCGCCTTCTGCCCCACGCTGATGCCTGGGAACGGCGACTCGCTCGCCTGCCACGTGTCTCCACAGTCGTTCGAGCTGAACATCGGCATGGGGTGCGGCCCGCGCGTGAAGGCGATGACCCGGCCGCCGTCGAGCAGGACGGCGGCGGGATGAATGCCCTTCACGTCGCCCTTGCCCACGCGCCAGGTCTGGCCGCCGTCGCGGCTCGTCATCAGGCGCTCGCGGCCATGCGAGTCGCCGTCAACGGCCAGGCCCAGCAGGCCGTCGGGGCCTATGAAGGCGGAACACGATTGGCTCAGGTGGTCGGGGTCGTGGCGTGGCAGGATGATGCGCGGCTTGGTCCAGGTCGCCCCGCTGTCGTCGCTCGTCCGCATCAGGAGCGAAGTGTCGTCCCAGCCGGCGAGTGCCTGTGACGAGAAGTGCCAGATGCGCTTGCCGTCGGCCAGGAGCACGGGCGCATGGTCGTTCACGTCGGGCACGTCGAAGAAGAGCGAGGCCGGTTCCCATCGGTCGGCGCCAACGCGGAGGCGGCTGCCTGCGAGTGCCAGCTCGCGGCCGCTTTCGGACTTCGTGGTGTACCAGGCGGCCAACACGTCGCCGTTGGGGCACACGGAGAGGGCGGTGAAGTGGTTGTGGGCGCTGAAGACTGGCCCCCAAGTGTCCTTGGGGATCGTGGGATTCCTCTTCTCCGCCGTGAAGTTGACGAAGAGCGGCTTGGCGGGGTCTGGCCCCTCGCGCGGCGCGGGCGTTTGCCGCACGTCGCGCTGGTGGAGGGGCGGCTCGGCAGCGGGGAGCGGCTTGGTGGGAGGCATCCCGCCCAGGACCACGCGGAAGCCGGTGCAGCGGTTCGCGTCGTCGGGCAGGTAGCACGAACGGTTGGACGAGCGGCAGTAGCGGGCGTTGTCAGCCGCCCACGCCTCAATGCAATGGCTGCCGCCGCGCGTCATTTTCGCGTGGCTTTCGGCTCGGCCGGTGGGGTCGGCTTGCTCCCCCGGCTCGTAGGGGCCGTGCCAGTCGAGGCACCACTCCTCGACGTTCCCGTGCATGTCGCACAGACCCCAGGGGTTGGGCGGGTAGCTGCCCACGGGGGTCGTGGCGATCTTCTTCTTGCCGTCCTTCGCCAGGCCGATGTTGGCCTGCTCGGGCGTCAGGGCGTCGCCCGTGTTGTAGATGGTGGCCGTGCCCGCTCGGCAGGCGAACTCCCATTCGGCCTCCGTAGGCAGGCGGTAGGGCAGCCCCTCCTTCTTCGACAGCCATTCGCAGAACCGCACCGCATCGTGCCAACTGACCATTGTCACCGGCTCGTCGTCGGCCACGGACACCTTGCCCTGGCCATAGGCGCCGACCTTGCCGCGCCACTCCCGGTGTTTGGGGTCGAACTCCTCGTACTGCCTGTTCGTGACCTCGTGGACGGCCATGTAGAAGGCGCGGGTGATCTTCACCTTGTGCTCGGGCGCCTCGTCCCATTCGCGTTGCTTCCATTCGGCCTCGGAGCGGGGCGCCTCTTTGCCGCAGCCCATGAGGAACTCGCCCGGCTCGATGCGCACGAGCTTCATCCCGAGCGAGTTGGTGAACTCCTTCCCGCTGGGGGCCTCCGCGGCAATAGCCGCTGCTCCCAGCAAAGCGAACAGGCATGCCCTCATGCGGTCACTCCACTGGGTCGAGTTTCACGTAGTCGAGGCCGAACATGTGGCGCTTCACCGCCGCCGGGTTCGCCCCGGTGATCTCGACGGTGAGCTTGTGCTCGCCGGCGTCGAGCTTGGCCGTACCGACCACCTTCGGCCCGGTCGTCACGACGCCGTTGTTGTAGAGGTCCATCGCCTCGCCCAGCTTCTCGCCGTCGAGGTGGAACTGCACGATGGCGTAGTCCACGGCCTTTGTGAGGTTGGCCACGACCGCGTACTTGCCGGCCTTGGGGACGGGCAGGGCGAATGCCAGCTTGTCGCCGGGCTTGCCGTCGCGCCACCAGAGCTGGCGGTCGTTGCTCCAGTTGTGCTGGATGATGTGCTGGACTTCGGTGGTGCCACCTGTCTTCTCGATGATCTTGAGCGTTTCGCCTTCGAGGGCATCCTTGATCTTGACGGGCTGCGGCGGCTGCGGGATGGCGCGTGCCGCCTCGTCGGGCAGGGGGCCGCGGTTGTGCTTCGCCCCAGGCCGCGCATACCAGTAGCTCGCCACGGCGTAGGCCACCTGGCAGTCCTTCCAGTGCCACACCTCCATGTCCACCTTCAGGCTCTTCGTGAAGGGGATGGCGTCGAGGGCGCGGGTGCGGGTGACGACGGTGTGGCCCTGGTTGCCCGGCCCGTCGCAGCGCACCTGGTTGCAGAACGGCCCCTGGAACAGGGCGGGGGCGCCCCAGGCGTAGCCGTAGTAGTCCTCGGTGCCCGTGCCGAAGTGCGACGGGAAGCTCTCGCCATCCACCCATATCTTCTCGTCGCCCTCGCCCCACCAGTCGCGCACGGGGTTCATCACCGACAGCGTGTCGCCCAGGTAGACGCCCTGGCCCGCGATCTCGACGTAGTTCCAATCCTGGAACGGGCGGGTCTTGATGGAGAACTGTTGGCGCCAGGTGGCGTGGAAGTGCATCGAGTTGTCGAGCCACTTCCACGAGCCGACGACGCCCTTGAGCTTCACGCCCACCTTCTGCTTGCCGAGGTTGAGGAGGGACAGGCGCCCCGATTTCTGGTAGGGCATGACCCAGCGGCAGGACATCGTCCCGTCCTTGGCGATAGTGCGGTGCCAGTTGCTGAGCGTGTTCAGCCCCACGCCGCTGCCGAAGAAGTCGCCGAGCGGACACCAGATCGTCTCCTCGTCGTCGAACGTGGCGCGCAGCACGGTTGAGCGAAGCGCCTGCTCGACCTGGTCGGCGGGCACGCCGTCGAGGCGCGCCTCCAGCACCAGCACAGCGCCCCCCTTGAGGGGCAGATCGGTCGAGGCCTCTCGCCCCGGCTCAAGGGCAGCGTCGAGGGCGAATGGCCATCCGCCAACGAGCGGCCGCGGTGGCTCGCTGAGTGCCTTGCACACCCGCTCTATCGTGGCTTGGCACCTCTTGTAGTCGTCCATCGTGAACGACGCAGCGCCCGTCCCGGCGGGATAGGTGCGGTACTCAATGTTGTACCAGCGGCCGGGCGGCGGGGCGTTGGGGTTGCCGGGGCGGGCCTCGTCGTAGGTGATCTTGCAGCGCTTCGCGTAGGGAATGGGCAGGTAGAGGTTCAGGGAGTTGCCCGCGTTCAGGATCGCCAGGGGAGGGGGGACGAAGAGCTTGCCGCTCATCAACTCCTGCATGGGGGCCTCGATGGCGGGCGTCGCCGCGCCGTCGAGGTAGAAGCGGAGCTTGCCCTTCGGCTGCTGGCCGCCTGACCAGAAGCGGACGATGGCGCCCGGCCCCTCGACGTCGGCCAGCACGCACTCGCGGCGGCCGGCAGTCTCCTCCCAGCGAAGCGACGCGCCGCTGCCGTCCATATTATCCGTGTTCGCGAACCAGCCGTTGGCGTCGTCGGGCGACTTCGACCGCCGGTCGGAGCTGCTCGCCTGGCGGCACGTGTACGCGAGTTGTGGCCAGCGGGCGACCGCCTCGCGGTCCGTCATCTCGTGGAGCAGCGACTCCAGCGTGACCGCCGGCTCCCCGGCTCGGACGCTGGAGAGCAGCAGCCCTGCCGCCAGTGCGACCCAACGACACCAGGTCATGCCTGTCGGCTCCACTGAAAGGCTCTGCCCCCCGAGGGCAATGTTACGACACGGCGAACGGGGCTGTCAACCCCGCGGAGGGCGCCACCGCGGTTGACACCGCCGACCAGGCCAAGTACGCTCACGCTCTGTCATCTGAGGGGCAAGTCGTGAGCCTTGCGCGCGCAATCCCAATCACCTGTGCGCTGCTCGCTGCGGCGCTCGGGGCCGAGCAGGCGAAGCTCGACCGTGTGGAGCAGATGCCCAACCTGCCCCAGCCCTACGCGATGCGCGACTGGAAGAAGGTGGCACGCGACTACGATGCCCTCGCGTTCAACTTCGGCGCCAGGGGGCAGTACCTGCCGCTCATCTGGTGGGACGACACGAAGCACAACGCGCCCCTCCGTGGCTTCGGCCTGCCGTCATACGTCGGCTCGCCCTACCAGACGGGCGACGACACCCACGAGTCCATCAACTGCATGGCCGCAGTCGTCGGCGCATCGCTCGTGGGCATTGACAAGGCGAACCAGGGCGGGCACAGCTTCGCCGCCATGTGCCAGCGCTACTTCAACCGCGACAACGGCCTCAGCCTCTACATGAACCGCGTCGTCCACGGCACGGGCGGCAGCTTCTGGTACGAGACTTATCCCAGCATCCTCTTCGCTCATCTGCTGCACCTCTACCCCAATGTCGGCGAGTTCCGCCAGCAGCTTCGCCTCTCCGCCGACCGAATGCTGGGCGCCATCCGCGCCCTGGCCGGGCCGGATGGCGTGCCCGACTTCAATCACACGGCCTTCGACTACGCGAAGATGGCCCCCGCCGACAATAGCCGCTGGAAGGAGCCCGACGCAGCGGCCGGCTACGCCTGGTTCCTCTACATGGCCCACGTGAAGACAGGCGAGGCGAAGTACCTCGATGGCGCCGACGCCTGCATGCGCTTTCTCGAGAAGCACCCAACGAACCCCTTCTACGAGATACTGCTGCCCTACGGGGCGGTCCTGGCTGCGCGGATGAACGCCGAAATTGGCCGCAGCTATGACGTCCACAAGCTCCTCTCCTGGTGCTTCGACCCGAGCGCGGCGCGGCCCGACTGGGGTGTCGTGGCCGACAAGTGGGGCGGGCTCGACGCGAGCGGCCTGAGCGCCGGCCTCAAGGACGGTGGCGGCTATGCCTTCGCGATGAACACCTTCGACGCCGTGGCCACGCTCGCCCCTCTCGCCCGCTACGACGCCCGCTACGCCCGCGCCATTGGCAAGTACATCCTCAACGCGGCCAACGCCGCCCGCCTCTTCTATGCCAACGCCCACGACGACGCGCACCAGAGCAGCGCCGCCTGGGCACGCCAGTTCGACAGGAGCTCCTGCATCGCCTACGAGGGCTGCCGCAAGACGGGGCGCCTCTCCGACAAGGCCGCCGCCGACTTCACGACCCTCGCCGGCCGCATCGCCTCGGGCGACTTCCGCTCCACCCACGCCCGCCGCGAAGTCCCGCCTGCGGCGGAAGTGCTCGAGGAAACCCCCGACGGCGATGCCGCGCGGCTGGAGCACATCTGGACTTTCGAGGTGAAGAAGGCCCTCACCCGCTACTTCCACGCCGGCGTCCGCTGCGAAACGTCAAGCCCCGACGCCGGCTTCCGCTTCTCCTGGGCAATGAAGCCCGAAGGGCCGTTCAAGCCCATGTTCACCGCAAAGCCGCGGCCGGACAACCCGCTCTACTGGCACGGCCTGCCCGCCGACCTCGACGGCACGCTCTACGTCAAGGCCGAGAGCACGCATCCGACGCCAAAGGGCCAGAAGCCCGCCCGCCTGACGGTGGACGTACTGTTCAGCCTCTACGAGTTCGGCCGCAGCCCCTTTGCGATGGGCGACGCCGTGGGCGGCCACGGCAGCCCCATCCCTACCGATCTCGGCCTCTACGGCTCGTCCCACGTCGGCTACCTTGCGGCAGTGGTCGAGAAGACCAACGTCGAGGGCATCCTCCAACTCGACCTCGTGAAGACCGACTGGCACCACGCCGCCGCCTATCCGACCTTCCTCTACTACAACCCGCACCCCGAGGCGAAGCAGGTCGAAATCGCGGTCGGCCCCGAGCCGCGCGACCTCTACGACGCCGTGGCCCATGGCTTCGTGGTGCGTGGCGCCCGCGGCAAGGCCACGCTCCCCCTCACCCCCGACGCCGCGCGGATCCTCGTTCTCGTCCCCGCCAACGCCACCATGACCCGAGAGGAAAGGCGAGCCATCGCCAACGGCACTGTCGTGGATTACTGCCGCCCGTGAGCGAACCACCCCGCTCACTTCCCTCCTCGGGGCTTGGCGATGCCCATGTCCACGAGCTGCAGCATGGCGTCGAGGGAGAGTTCGTTCATGTATAGGGTGCCCATGTTGTCGAAGCCGCCGCCGCGGGCGCGCCAGGGGTCGCAGATGCTCTCGTGCATGGCGCCCATCAGGTTGCCTTTGGTCTCCTGGGTGTAGAAGACGCATTGGAGGACTCGCTCGTAGAGGGCGGCGAAGAGGGGGTCGCCTGTGGCTTTGGCGAGGCGCCAGAGGCACTCCAGCTTGCGGTTGTGGTAGCAGTAAAGGGAGTATTGGAGGTAGTTCTGCTGCTCGTTGTGGGCGCATTGGCTGGGGTTCTTCACCCAACTGAGCTGCTTGGGGCACCAGGAGAGGAGCGCGAGAAGGGCGTCGGCGGTGGCGCGGTCGAGGCACTCCTTGTCGCGGGTGCGCTCGTGCTTGTCGAGCCAGTACTCGATGACACCCCAGATGCTGTCGGCCTCGAGGTCGTTGGGCGGCAGGTCGGGGTGCTGGCCAGTGAACCAGAGCCGGCCCTCGACCTTCTCTCGGACGAAGCGCTCCATTGTCTCGGCGGCATCGAGGTAGCGCTTGTCGCCCGTGACGGCGGCGATGACGGGCAGGGCGGCGAGGGCGCGTGCGGAGACGACCGAGTTCGACTTCGCCCCCGTCGCGCAGTCCACCTTCTGCGGCAGGCCGCCGTCGTCGTTCCGCTGCTTGAGGACCCAGTCGGCGGCGCGGACGGCGGCCTCGTGCCAGTCCTTGCGGTCAATACCCTCGCACTCTTTGAGGCGTTTCCAGGTGAGGAGCATGTAGCGGGCCATGTGGGCGATGAGGTCGGGCTTGTACCCGCGGTTGCGGCCGCGGTCGTCGCTGTCGAACGCCTTCTTGCCAAGGTCGTAAGCGGTGTGCATCGCGCTGAAGTGGCGGCTGGCGGGGTCGGCGTCCTGGGCTTTGAGCGTGAAGTCCATCTGCTCGATGGCGCGCTGGCGCCAGAGCTTATCGCCGGACAGCTCGAAGATGCGGTACTCGAACCAGGCGGAGGCGGGGGTCGTGCCGAGGTAGATGGCGTTCCAGTGGCCGGGCTGGAGGACGTAGCCCATGCCCGGCTTCCAGGCATCGGTCTTGCGGCGGCCCTCCAGGTAGATGGCCAGCGCCTCGTCGGGGGTGCGGACGTGGAGCGGCTCGACCTTGTAGTCGTTGAGCTTGATCCACGCCCGCACGAGCTGCGCGACGGCTCGCAGCGAATCGCCCGCGTCGCTCACGATGAGCTGGAGCGGCACGTGGTACTGGATGCCGGGGGAGAGCTTCCCACCGCCGAAGCGGAACTGGGGTGGGACAGCCTTGTCCTTGAAGTGGAAGCCGGTCGTCCCCGTCCAGGTCGTCGGGTTGAGGTAGTCGGAGGCGGTGGCGATGCCGAAGATCGTGGCAGCAGAGATGTCCTCGCGGCACAGGAGCGCGGCGGGCACGCCCACGTAGGCGAGCGGCTGGCGGCTGACGGCCTTCGCGTTCTCGGCGAAGGGGTAGAGGTGGCAGAACCAGGAGTGGTCGAAGCCCTCTTGCCAGGCGAGGCAGACCTCCCAGCCGTCGAGCGGCTTGTCCACGGCCCAACTGGCATCGAGCGTGGCGGCGGGCAAGTCGGCGTGGAGGGCGGCGACGGCCTCGAAGCTCAGTGTGACCTCGCCCACCTTTGCGCTCCCCGTGAGGCGGGCGGAGCGCTCGTCGAGTGGTTCGCACTTGGCGGCCGGGAGCCAGAGGGCCTCGCCGGTGGCGACATTCCGCAGGCCGAGCACGCCCGAGCGGACCGGGGCCTCGAGCGGCTTGCCGTTGAGGAAGAGCGTGCCGAGCGCCCAGCCCGTCTGCCGCTGGTCGAGCACCCAGCGGAGGCCGGCACGCGACTTCAACGTGGCCGAAGCGATGGCGGGGCCGAGGGGCTGAGGCTTCCCAAGGGGCGCGGGGGGCTCGATCACGGCGACCTCCTGACCTGTCACTTGGGTCCAGAGTGCGGCAATCTCCTTCGGGCCGAGCGCCCGGTTCCAGACGCGCACGTCGTCAATCAGGCCGTGGAAGAAGTGCTCGGCGGGGCCTGGCTCGGCGGTGTTGTTGCACGCGCCGACGAAGAGGCCGGCGTCGCCAAGCGCCTCACCTGCTGCCGTCTGCCAGGCCGGGACCGGCGGGCCGCTGCCTGTCGTGGCCTCCCCCTTGGCGAGGCGTCCGTCCACATAGAAGAGGATTCGCGAGCCACCGTTCGTGATCGCCAGGTGATGCCACTTGTCATCGGCGATGCGGGCGTCGGTGAAGAAGCAGGTATCGCGGCCCTCCTTCAGGCCGTGGTGGTAGGCGACGCG
>VGYV01000154.1 GCA_016872855.1 Planctomycetota bacterium | reverse complement strand
GGATGGGGCGAAGGAACAGGGAAGGAAGGCACTGATGCCTCGAATCAAACCCCAGACGCACTCCTCACATCAGCTACGACCCTGCCAGCCGACACCGCCCTACTACCGCGAAGCGGTTTAGTTCAACACGTCTTATCCCTGTCTTCGGAACAACTCTCCGCGGTCAAGGTGCTGTGCATTCAAGCGTGGGCGCCCGGCTCGAGTTCTGGCGCCGCAAGGGCTATCGTAGGTGGCGGCGGCTTCACGGACGCTTTGAACACGGAGCAAGCATCTCATTAGTTCAAGAGCTGCGCGCCGGGCCTCAAGCGGCAGCAGTGCCACAACGCGCGTACTCTCTCCAGGAGGCGGGAGAGGCCATCCTCGATTGAAGAGAGTTCAGCGCCAGTGTCGCGTCGTTCAGGCACGTCCAGCCCCTGTCACTCGAGAGACTTCCCGCAGGCGAGATACCGTGTCCCGAGTCGCGCACGCGACCCGGGCTCTGGCACCACGCGGACAGCAGCAGGGCGTCAAGGCTCTACGCGGGCACGAACGGGAGTTCACCGCGGCCGACTCCGCCACGGAATGGAACCCCGCTGCCGGCTCGGCCAGCAAGCAGACCGAAGCATTCGAGCGCGGATGCCGCCTGCGCGGCCTGATGGATCTTGCCCAGCGCTTTCCTGGTGATCTTCAACTTCATGGCCTGTCTCTCCTTGTGTTGGGTGGTCTCATGTGTGGAACTTCTTATTCATAGCGATGATCCCCGCCGCCCAGCGTAGGAACTTGGCCACAAAGAGTTGCGGTGCGGCCTGACATGCCCTAGCCTCCGGAATCACTCCTCGGCCTGCTCACTCGTCCACTGGTTGCTCTACCGAGGGATCCGGGTGCGCTTCGGCTGGCAAGCCTGACGGCGCTGTTTGTCTTGAGAAGGTGGTCCACTTCCCGTCTCCGCCACCATCGGTGGAGCGTTTCGGAGAGCACGCAGAGAGCGTGATGTCGTTGCCTGTTGTGTGAGGGCACACTACCCACATTAGACCACAAGAAGTCACGACCGGGCCATCCCAAGGGGCCAGCCTTGAAATCAGAATCAGGTAAGACTCGGCAGCGAACGCGCAGCACGTTGGAGCTGCACGCGTGCATCCGTAAGCAGAGGGTGCTGTGCTCCTGAAGCTGCCGCATGATTGCCCCCTAGGGTGCAGCCTGGGATTTCGAACCGTCGGCGTGAGGCCGGCCGCCCAGGGCAGCCAGAGGTCATCCTGGTCACCGGCTGGCCTCAGTGGCCCCAATGTGGATGGCCGAGGCCAGAGCATCCGATTCCTGGCCCGCCGGGGTCCGGCCTCCAGCCTTTGCGATGAACGACGGGAGCCATTGGCAATCGCAGTGGCACGGGCACGGGTATGAACTACGGTGCATTGGCGGTTGCCCACCATTGGGTGCCTCGCGTATGCGTGGCCGGCTCGACCTGTCACCACACAAAAGATAGCATATGGAATCGCGTCCCCTTCATCCCGCGGAACCAGCCGAGAAGTCAGAATCAGAGGCGGATTCAGGGCTCGACCTGGAAAGGAACGCCGTGGCCCTCGGCAATGGATGCGTTTCCATGTGCCCCAGGGCAGGACGGTTCTCGTTGACGAACGTGACCCCTCCCGACCCTACCCCGACCAGTGGGAGCTGCTGGCAAGCGTTCGGCGCCTGTCGGAGGCCACCCTCGACCAGATCCTGTCGGCCTGCGGCATCCCCTCGGAGCAGGGCCGGCAAAACGCCGAGCGACCATCGGCGCCAGTCGGCTCGTACGCTTCATTCGGTCTGCCGCCCTGCGCACAGAAGATGCTTGCCGAGGGCGTGCGGGCCAACCAGCGTGTGGCCTGCTTCCGTCTGGCAGTCCGCCTGAAGAAGGCCGGGTTCCCCCGAGACATTGCCACCGCTGCCTTAAGGGCCTGGGCGGCCAAGAATCGGCCCGACGACGGCAAGACTCGCATCACCGAAGCCGAAGTCGCGCGGCAGATGGGCTCTGCCTACACCGGCCACTACCGCGGCTGCGGCTGCGAGGACGCAGCGGTCAAGCCGTACTGCCAACTCGACTGTCCCTTGCAGAAGCGTCGGCAGGCGACTCCTCAGTCCAATCCCGTAGAACCCGCGGCGACGGGTCCCAACGCAGGCCAATCTGGAGGGCAGCAGCCATGAACAGGAAGGCAGACTACGCCGGCAATAGCCGGGAGCAAGGCCGAGCGCGAGGCCCGCGAGCGGGGCCTCGACC
The DNA here is from genome assembly GCA_016872855.1 of Planctomycetota bacterium. Taxonomy (GTDB): domain Bacteria; phylum Planctomycetota; class PUPC01; order DSUN01; family DSUN01; genus DSUN01. The sequence continues at coordinate 12,232 of VGYV01000154.1, read as the reverse complement.
CCGACGCCCTCCGTGCCCTGCGCCAGGACAGGTCCCGGCCCGAGACCGAGAGGCTCCGCCAGTGAGAACCGGGCGCGATGCGGGCAGGGCAAGCCGGAAACGTTCGACTTCCTGGGCCTCACCCACCTTTGTGGGAAAACCCGGACGAACGGACGCTTCACGGTGCTGCGGCAGACCATCGCCAAGCGGCTTCGCAAGAAGCTACAGGAGGTCCGCCAGTGGCTTCTGGCCCATCGCCACGACCCCGTGCCCGTGGTGGGCGCGTGGCTTCGGAACGTAGTCCAGGGCTACTACAACTACCACGCCGTGCCGTGCAACGGGGCGGCGTTGGAGACCTTCCGCCGCGAGGTCAGCCGGGCCTGGCTGCACGCGCTGCGGCGCCGCAGCCAGAAGAGTCGCCACCTGATGTGGGAGCGGGCTACGCGCCTCTTTGAGGCGTGGCTCCCGCGGCCCCGCATCCTGCACCCGTATCCCGGCGTGCGGTTCCACGCCAGACACCCGAGGTAAGAGCCGTATGAGGTAACGCCTCGAGTACGGATCCGTGCGGGGGGCGCCGGGCAACCGGCGTCCCTACCGCGATCGCGGAACCGCCGACGGCCTCCTGGGCAGAAAAGGGGACATTCACCTTTTCGCCCCCTTGGGGCGCCATGGGCTGCTGCGCAGAAAAGAAGAATGTCCCCTTTTCTGCCCCCTGAGACGGGGCGAGGGCTCGATAGCAGACGTGGGCATGCCTACGGCTGCCGTGGGACCGGTCGGAGGACGAGGCGGAAGGCGCGCTGTCCCTCGGCCTGGCAGCGGTCCAGGAGCCTCAGGTTGTGCTCGAGCCGGGCGTGGAGGGCGCGGGTCTGGCCGAGGGCCTCCTGCAATTCGGCGGCGCGGCGCGCGAGCTGCGCCCGGCCGCCCGGCAGGCCCTCGGGCATTCCTGCCAGCAGCGCCTCCCAGCGCAACTCGAGGTCCCCGTGGCGGGTCACTACGGCCCGCCGCTCGGCCTCGAGGGCCGCCCGAAGGCGTTCGATGGGGATGGGCTGCGACAGGCTGCGGCCGCGGTCGCTGCTCAGGGTGAGCACTTGGCCGCTCCGGAGGGGCATGGCGCCGGTGCCCTGGCCGGGCACCACCACGCGCGCGGCGCCATCGTGTGCCGCCAGGGTCACCATTGTGCCCGGCGCGGCCCCGGGCGCCGCAGGCTCGGGCGTCACGTGCAGGCTCACCACGCCCGGGCCGGCCGCCACGTTGGCCAGGGGCGGCCCCTGGCAGGCCACCATGGGCGTGCTCTCGCCGCCCGAGCCGCGGCAGTAGGCCTCCCCGCGCAGGAGCTGGAGAGCCGTGCCGCTGCGGGGGTCCATGACCCGCACCAGGCTGCCGGGCGCCAGGGCCACGCGGAGGCGGCCACCCGCCAGCGCCAGCGTGGCGCCGGCCTCGAGCGGCGTCGCGACAAGGTCGCCTGCCTTGAGCTGCGAGGCCGGCGCCAATTGCCGAGCCGTTGGACCCACCACCGCCGCGACCCCGCTCTCCACCCAGGCGGCCGGGCCGCGGTGGAGGAAGCCGTAGCCCGCCATCACCAGGAGGGCCGCCGCTGCGGCCATCGCGGCATAGCGGAAGAAGCGATGCCTGGGCGTCTCGGGCTGCTCCTCCTCAGGCGGGCCCGCCTCCGCCCGGACGCGGGCCATTGTCCGCTCGACGAAGCCCTCGGCGGCCCGGTAGGGAGCGAGGGCCGCCTCGAGGGCCCGAAGCTGGGCGCGAGCCGACGCCAGCCGACCGCGACACGCCGCGCACTCGACCGCGTGGGCCTCGGCCTCGGCCGATTCAGCCTCGGCCAGCTCGCCGGCCACGAGCAGCTCCGCAATGTCGTTGAACCGTTCGCAGTTCATCCCACTTGCCTTCACTTCGGCCCCGCGAGCCGCTCCAGGCGGTCCCGCAGAAGCTTGTAAGCCCTTGCCAGTCGGCTGGTTACAGTGCCCAGCGCCAGCCCCAGCCTGTCCGCGATCTCCTGGCAGCTCAAGCCGTCCATGTGCTTCAGCACCAGCGTCACGCGGTAGGGCTCCGGCAGCCGGTCGAGGCTCTCGAAGAGTAGCCGGGCGGCCTCGGCCTGCTCGGCCTCGGCGTCGGGCTGCCCCACAGGCGAGCGGTGGGGCAGGAGGGCGTCCTCGGCGGGCTCCGGGGCGCCCTCCTCGTCGAGCGATGCTTGGCGTCGCCACGACCGATGCCAGTCCACGCACACGTGGTTTGCGATGCCAAGGAGCCAGGACGAAAAGGCCGCCGGGTCCCGCAGCGAGGCCAGCATGCGGAACGCCCGGAGAAACGTATCTTGTGCCAGGTCCTCGACTTCCGTCGCGGCCACCCGCGCGGCCACGAAGCTCGCCACCAGATTCCTGTAGCGGTGGACCAGTTCGCCGAACGCCTCGGTTTCGCCCTCCAGCACCTCGGCCACGAGGGCGGCATCCGTCACCGCGCTTGGCTCGCCACTGTCCACGGCTTCACTTACCTAGTCGTTCCACGGCGGCGGATTGCTGCATGAGCCGGCCCTCAGATGATACCCCCCGTGGCACCCCCGCGCAAGCGCGAGTGGGTGCGCCGCCGGCCCATCTCGACCATCTGGCGATCCAGAGCGTGCTGAAGGTCGAGGACGCCAAGGCCAGGGCCGCCAAGCTCAGCCCCTACTTCGCCAAGCGCGGCCCAGGCAACCGGCGGATGGTCACGATTGACGATGCCCCCTGGGGGCGCCGCGAGGCATACGTCGAGTTGTCCATGGCCGTGCGGTTGCTCGGCGAGGTCGGCGACGCGCGTGCGAAGGAGGCTCTGCAACTCACGCGGCGGCGCTGGGAGGGAGGCCCGTGGGGCGGGGACACCCTGGCGGCGAGCTGCAAGAAGGCGCTGGAGGCCATCTCGAAGCGGTGAACGCGGGCGCCAGGGAGGCAGAGGGCGCGACGAGGCAGTATGGCCCCCACTCCTGGTGCGAGCGGGCCTCCCGAATCGTCGTCGTCCCCCGATGCACGCTGACGCGTCGCCCATCGGCCCCTCCCGCTGCTCTGGTGCGTCGAAGCCGCCGCCCCGTGCCTCCTGCCGCCATGGTGTTGCCGCGTGCTTCTAGGGCGGGCTGTGGCGTTCGGCGTTGCCTCGCAGCGAGAGAGGCGCTATAATGCCGGGTCGTTCGGGGCCGATACCCGCTCCCCAGGATACCAAGAGCCGTGTCAGAGAAACATCCCACCCTGCATGCCACGTCGAGTATCTGCGACAAGTGCCGCCAAGCCGTCCCTGCCGAGCACGACGTCCGCGACAACGGGGTGTTCCTCAAGAAGCACTGCCCCCAGTGCGGCGAGAGTGAACGCCTCATCAGCTCGGACTCCAAGCGCTGGCTCTGGAAGCGCGAAGCCTACCAGTACGAGCCCAGCATGGGCGCCGGCTGCTCGCTCCGCTGCGACGAGTGCGGCCACGACCACAAGCCCCGCCTGATCTTCATGGACCTCACGAACCGCTGCAACCTCAATTGCCCAATCTGCCTCGCCAACGTGCCCGGCATGGGCTTCGAGTTCAACCCCCCCACCAGCTACTTCGAGCGCATCTTCACCGAGCTGGGCAAGCGCACCCCCCCGCCCCGCGTCGAGCTCTTCGGCGGCGAGCCAACCGTGCGCGAGGACCTCTTCGACATCCTCGACATCGCCAAGCGGAACAACGTGCCCGCCTCCATCGTCACCAACGGCGTGAAGCTGGCCGACGAGGCGTTCGCCAAGCGGCTGTGCGAGACGGGGGTGGACTTCCTCCTGGCCTTCGACGGCCCGGACCCCGAGACGTATCAGCGCATGCGCAAGAGCGCCGGCGTCCTCGACAAGAAGCTCAAGGCCATCGAGAACATCAAGCGGTTCTCGAGGCGCAAGCACACGCTCGTCTGCACCCTGGCCCGCGACCTGAACGACAAGGACATGCCGGCGCACTTCGCCTTCGCCCACGCCAACCGCGCCTGGTTCCGCCGCCTGTTCTTCATCCCGCTGTGCGAGACCTGGGACGCCGGGGAGTACCACGCCGGCCGCATGACGACGCCCGAGGACGCCGAGCACATCCTGGAGGACGCCTTTCCGGGCGAGAAGCTGGAGTTCTTCCCCGCCGGCCTCCTCGGCTATCTGCTGCCCGCGTTGCGCTTCTTCGGCACCGACCGCATCCGCTTCGCAGGCGTCCACCCCAACTGCGAGTCCGCCGCCTTCGTGGTGTCGGATGGCGAGAAGTACCTGCCCCTCACCCACTTCCTCAAGCGGCCGCTCGCCGAGCTGATCCCCGAGATCGTCACGCGGGCGAAGCGGGTGAACCCAAGGCTCCAGAAGCTGTCGCCGGAGCGCTGGTTCCAGCGCTGGCGCGGGCGGCTCCTGGTGCTGCGCACCTATGCCGGCCTGCTCCTTGGCGCGGCGAACTTCAGGAAGATCATCAAGGGCAGCCGCTTCCTCGGCATCCTGCGCATCCTGGGCGGCGTGATGTTCGGCAAGAAGTTCTCGGCACAGCTCCGCAAGCACACCTACGTCAACGACGGCGTGCCCCTCGTCATCCTGCCCTTCGAGGAGTGGCATTCGCTCGAGGCCGGCCGCATGAAGCGGTGTTCTGCCGCGTTCGTCTATATTGACCCCGCGACGGACGAGGTGTCCTTCACGCCGTTCTGCATGTGGTGCATGAACCGCCGCGACATGTTCCGCAAGATCGCGGCCCGCTACGGCACCCAGCCGCACGAGGCGCCTGAGCCCGAGGCGGCACCGGCGAGGTAACTTCTGTTGCGAAAGACACGCCCGTTTTGACTCGCGCCCTTTCCCCCCTCCAGGGGTGCGAGCCGAGTCCGATATTCCAGACAACGGGCTGAACGCACAAGTCTCTAATCTGCAACCACTTACGACGCTACGCCCTTGGCGTGATCGGCCGGTTTGACTCGCGCCCCTGCGCAGGGGCGCGAGTCAAACGCCCCCACCCGCATCCCCCCGCGGGCTTCGCTGCGAGCTGAGCCTGCCGCCTCAGTCCGCCAGTTGCAGAATGCGGAAGTCGTCGAAGCGAATCCAGTGCTCGGCGTTCGCCGGGCCGTTGTAGCACTGGATGCTCACCTGGTCGTCCTTGGGCGCCGGCAGCTTGCCGCTGCCAGCGGTCTCGAACTCCCCCTTGCCGTCGGGGCGGTACTGCGCGGTCCAGCTATCCGCCGTCACGACGAGCCGCAGTTGCACGCTCTCCGCGGCCATCGGCTTCTTGCCTGGGATGATGAACAGCCCGCCGTCAATCAGCTCCTTGACGAGCTTGAACACCGGCTTCCCGCCGCAGTACCAGGTGATGCCCGCCTGCTCGAACTGCTGCGTGGGCTTCACCGTGTTGGCCACTGTGACCTCGATGGCGAACTTCCCCTTCGAGCGGTCGGGCGCCGGCCGCACGAGGGCGTTCTTGACGTTGTGCGCCACGCCTGGCTCCACGCGGATCTCCAGCGCGCCGTCCTTGAGCCGATGGGCATCGGCGTTCTCACGCAGCCACGTCCACCCCTCGCCAAGCTTCCCATCGAACTTGTCCTCGAACACCACCTGCGGCTCCGCCGCCGATGCGGTCGCGCAGCACAGGGCCAGCCACACGCCACGCCACCAGGTCCTCATTGCCAGGCTCCTCTGTGAAACGGCCCTCCGCACTTCAGCGGAGTATACGCCCAGGCGACCGCGGTGTCAACCCAGCCGCTCTTGACTCCGCGCCGCAAAGTGGCACAATGGCGGCTCAGGAAGGACTGCCTTCAATGACGCAAGGCCGCGGCGAGCTGCAGGTCGAGGGTGTGTCGAAGAGCTTCGGCGACACGCCGGTCCTCCGCGAGGTGGGCATGGCGGTCGGCGGCGGGGAGTTCGTCACCCTCGTCGGCCCCTCGGGCTGCGGCAAGACCACCCTCATCCGCATCGTCGCCGGCCTTGAGCTGGCCGACGCCGGGCGCGTGCTCCTCAGCGGGCAGGACATCACTGCCCTGCCCGCCAACCGCCGCCCCGTGAACACGGTGTTCCAAGACTACGCGCTCTTCCCCCACCTGAGCGTGTTCGAGAACGTTGCGTTCGGGCTGCGGAGCCGCAGGGTGCCGCCGCCCGAGGTGAGCCGCCGCGTGGCCGCCGCGTTGGAGCTCCTCCAGCTCGGCGAGCTCGCCCGCCGCCACCCCCACCAGCTCTCGGGCGGCCAGAAGCAGCGCGTGGCGCTCGCGCGGGCGCTGGTGAACGAGCCGGAGCTTCTCCTGCTCGACGAGCCGATGTCGGCCCTCGACGCCAAGCTGCGCGCCGAGGTGCGCCTCGAGCTGCGCCGCCTCCAGCGCGAGCTGGGCAAGGCATTTCTCCTCGTGACCCACGACCAGGACGAGGCGATGACCGTCTCCGACCGCATCTTCGTGATGCATGCGGGGCGGATCGAGCAGTTCGGCCCGCCCGCCGAGGTCTACGAGCATCCCACGAGCCGCTTCGTCGCCGAGTTCCTCGGCGCAGCCAACCTGCTGCGGGGCAAGGCGACCGATGGCGGCGTGGAGACCGCCCTCGGACGCCTCGTCACTCGCTCGCGTCCGACCTGGCAGGACGGCACCCTCGCCATCCGCCCCGAGCGGATTCGCATCGTGCCGCAGGCGCCGGCGGCCAATGGCGTCCGGGGCCGCATCCGCGAAGCCGTCTACTGCGGCGACCACGTGGACCTCTTCGTCGAGCCAGGCCCGCTCCGCATCCGAGCCGACCCCTCGTCGCCCGTCCGCGTGGGCGACGAGGTCTGGCTCGAGTTGCCCCCCGAGCACCTGGAGGTGCTGCGTGACTAGGCTCCCCAATCATCCTCGTCCTCGTCCCTCGTCCTCGACTCTTCTCATCTGGTATGGCCGCCTGGTGACCCGTCGGCGGCTGATGGGTGAGGGAACGCTGCTGGCCCTAGGCTCGATCCTCTGGGTCACGCTTCTTCTCGTGCTGCCGCTGCTGGTGATGGTGGCCCTCGCGTTCGCCCAGAGCGGCGCCTACGGCGAAATCCGCTGGCACTTCACCCTCGGCAACTTCCGCCGCCTCGCAGGCTTCAGCGTGCTCGATGGCTCGTGGTCCCCCGACACGCTGCTCATCCTCCTCCGCAGCGTGTGGGTGGCCGGGGTGACGACGCTGCTGTGCGTGGCGCTCTCGTACCCCCTGGCTTTCTTCATCGCCAGCCGCTCGCGGCTCACGCGCGCCGTGCTGCTCGGACTCGTCATCGTGCCGTTCTGCACGAACCTGGTGGTCCGCACCTTGGGCTGGAGAGTGCTCCTCGAATGGGCCGGCCTATATCCTGGCCCATTCGCCGTCTTCGTGGGCATGGTCACGAGTGAGCTGCCCTTCGCCCTCCTGCCGATCTACGCGGTGGTCGAGCGGCTCGACTGGTCGCTCGTCGAGGCGGCCCATGATCTCTACGCCTCGCGCACCCGCGTGTTCCTGCACGCCATCCTGCCGCAGACCCTCCCCGGCCTTGCCGCGGCGGCGATTCTCACCTTCATCCCCGCGATGGGGGCGTTCGTGGTGCCCGACCTGCTCGGCGGGGCCAAGTACTGGCTCGTCGGCAACCTCATTCAGCAGCAGTTCGGCGTCAGCCGCAACCTGCCCTTCGGCGCCGCCGTGAGCCTGGCGCTCCTCGTCCTCACGCTCGCCGGCCTGTTCCTGCTGCGCCGCCATCGTAAGGAGGGCGAGCCGTGATGAGGAGCCGCGTCCATCCACTCGTGGGCCTGCTGGCCGTCGTGGCCTTCGTGCTGCTCTATGCCCCTCTGGCGGCGGTGGCCTATCTCTCCGCGAACGCGACCCGCCACGGCTTCGCGTGGCGGGGCTTCACCCTGAAATGGTACGCCGGCCTGCTGGAGGACTCGGCGGTTCTGGAGGCGGCGCGGAACACGCTCGTCCTGGCCGTCGTCTCGACCCTCATCGCTACGGTGCTCGGCACGCTCCTGGCCATCGCCATTGCGCGGTTCCCCTGGCCGAAGGGCGTTCGCCGCCTGCTCGACCTCCTGGTCTACCTGCCCGTGGTGACGCCCGACATTCTGTTCGCCGCGGCGCTCGTCGTGGCCTATCAGTTCCTGCGCGGCATCTCGCCGCTGTTCAACCCCGGGATGCTCACGATGGTTCTGGGCCACGTGGCCTTCCAGATCGCCTTCGTGGCGCTCGTGGTGGGCGGGCGGCTGGCGACGCTGGGCCGAACGCTCGACGAGGCGGCCCGCGACCTCTATGCCACGCCCTTCTACCTCTTGCGCCGCGTCACACTGCCGCTCCTTGCGCCCGGCATCGCGGCGGGGGCCATGCTCGCCTTCACCCTCTCCCTCGACGACTTCGTCATCAGCTTCTTCACCGCCGGGCCACAGTCTCGCACACTGCCCCTCTACATCTACGCCTCGCTCCGCCAAGGCGTCCACCCCGGCCTTCACGCCTTGTCAACGCTCATCGTTCTTGCTACAGTGCTCCTCGTCGTCTCGCTCGAAGCCCTCACCCGCTACCGAAAGGACTAGTCATGCGTCGCCTGCTCGCCGCTTTCGCGCTCGCCTGCCTGTGCCTCTCCTGCTCCCAGGCCGAGAAGCCCAAGCAGCAAGTGACAGTCTACATGTACTCTGAGTACATTGATCCCGATCTGCCCAAGGAGTTCGAGAAGCAGACGGGCATCGCCGTCCGCCTCGATGTCTACGAGAACACCGAGGAGATGACGGCGAAGCTCCAGCACGCGGGCGGCGTGAGCCAGTACGATGTGGTGGTCGTGAGCGACCACCAGGTGCCCGTCCTCGCCAAGCTCGGCCTGCTCCAGCCCCTCGACGCCGCGAAGCTGCCCAACGCGAAGAACGTCGCCGAGCAGTTCAAGAGCCCGCCCTACGACCGCGAGGGCAAGTTCAGCCAGCCCTATCAATGGGGCACGATGGGCCTCATCTACCGCAAGGACAAGGTGCAGGCCACCGAGTTCTCCTGGGCGCTCCTCCTCGACCCCGAGAAGCAGCCCGGGCCGTTCGTGCTGATCGACTCGATGCGCGACATGATGGCGGTTGCCTTCAAGACCCTCGGCGTCTCGGTGAACTCGCGCAAGCCCGAGGACCTGAAGGCGGCGAGCGAACTCATCCTCAAGGCCAAGCGGAGCGCCAAGTGCCTCGGCTTCGAGGGCGGCGTCGGCGGCAAGAACAAGGTTGCCGACGCCACCGCCGCCGCGGCAATCGTCTACAGCGGCGACGCCATCAAGGCCTGCGAGGAGGACGGCCACCTCGCCTACGTCATCCCCAAGGAAGGCTCGATCATCTGGGTGGACGCGATGACCATTCCGGCGAAGGCCCCGAACGCCGAGGCCGCCCACAAGTTCATCAACTTCATCCTCGACGCCCAGGTGGGCGCCAGGCTCTCCAACTTCAACCGCTACGCCACGCCCAACGCCGGCAGCCTGGCCCTCATCAGGAAGGAAGACCGCGACAACCCTGCCATCTACCCCTCCCCCGACACCCTCAAGACGCTCGAATACCTGGAGGACCTGGGCGAGGCCACCAAGCTCTACGACGAGGTGTGGACCACCATCAAGTCGCGCTGAGCCCGGGAGCCTGCCCCCGACCACCCGTTTTGACTCGCGCCCTTTTCCCCCCTCTAGGGGCGCGAGTCAAGTCCAGTATTCCAGACAGCGGCGCTGAACGCACAAGTCTCTAACCCACAATCCCTTACGCTGTCGCCGCCGCTGGCGTCCCAGACCGGTTTGACTCGCGCCCCTGGCGGCTCGCGGCCGGGGGCGCGAGTCAAAGTGTCACACACACCCCTGGGGTCGGGCCTTCACTTCTTCCTTTTCCCATGCCAACCCCGCCTTCGGGCTTTGTGCCCCGGCGGCCAATACGCCCCACTCCCCGCGCTCTTGACCGATGTGGGGACCTCTGACCCACTTCGAGCAGGCTGCTCCGTTCAAGGTCGCACATTGCGATCTTGAAGCGCGGACGCAACATCAAGTACCTGCCCTGCGCCTTCACCGAGGAGCCGCCATCGCAGAAGTCCTCCACCGCCTCAGAGACATCCTCGACCCGCCTCCCGAACCGGCGCCCAAGCGTACCCAGATCGGCTTCCGCACCGCCGGGGAGGAGACGGAGTGAAGCCCTGGCGAGTGAATTCGTGACACATCAGCGGCCTGAACACCACGGACCGAACAGTACCTCACACAGAGGCCACGGAGACCGCAGAGAAGAGGGCACAGACCAGGAACGAGTCACCACGGATGCCACCGATGGCACGGATGGGAGAATGGCGGACACTCCATCAGGAGGAAAGAAGACCGGTTGGGGTGAGGAAGGAACCTGTGAGAGGTGCCTCTTCGGTTTCACCCCCACTGGTTCTGCTTCCTTCTCTGGCTCGTTCCAGACCTTCTCCTATCCGTGGCATCCGTGCAATCCGTGGTGAGACGCACCTGCCTTCTCCTCTCTGCGTGCTCTGTGGCCTCTGTGCGAGAACATCCTTCCCGAAAGCCCGCTTGACTTCGCCCTCCGGAAAGGCTATCCTGCGCGCCATCGGGCGCCGACCTCGGCCCATCGGCCAGGGGGCATGTCACGATGCGACCATGTGCCATAGACCCAGCAAGGGTGTGCGGATATGAGGCACCCTACCTCCCCGTACCCTACCAGGGACCCCTGCGCGGTGCGCTCGCGCAATCTCAGGAGGTGAGACAATGAGCCCCATCGCTTCCAGGCTGAGTAGAGGTGTGATGGGCCTTGTGGCTCTTGCGGTGGCTGCGGGGTCTGTCTCTGGCTCGGAGCCGCCAGCAAAGGAAGAGCCGATCAAGCCGGGCGACAAGGTGGTGGTGATCAACGGCCCAGCACCCCTCAAGGTGGCGGAGAAGACCCTGACAACCCTGGACACGGGAACCGAGCTGACAGCCAAGAGAGTTCAGGGGAAATGGGTTTCCGTGACCGTCAAACAGGGCGACTCGCTCATCACTGGCTGGATCGACAGCACAAAGCACCTCTGGATCGACGGCACGAAGCGCCTGATGCCCGAGCCGGCCGAGACGACGGCCGCGAAACCGGTCGCCAAGGCCGCCAGTGCCGCACCTTCCAAGGCCAAGCCAGCCACAGACGTCTTTGTGGCCCCCGAGTACTCGGTCGCGAAGCAGCCTGGGACCGGGGTGAAGATAGACGGTCGGATCACTCGCGGTTCCACTCAGATTGGCAGGAACAAGATCCCCACCTGGAACGTGGAGGTCACGGTGGCGAACTATACCGAAAGAACCGTCCGACTCGGGGAGAGCATGACGATCCTCGAAAAGGTTCCGGAACGCGAAGGACTCGTGGGCATCTACATTGCGCGAGAAAGCAAGAAGGCGACGGGCCACCTGAAGATGTTGGAATGGCGCTATGGCTTGGTCTGGGGTGTCACCGTCGGTGCAGAGAGCGCAGGCGTCTGGCCGCTTGGCGCGCTGCCACACGAATCCGCGGTGAGCGATCTGGACGCGTTCATGCTTTTGCTGTCTTCCACGTGGGTGAAGCCATACTATCCGGACGGTGGGTACCCCCCCGTCGGAGCAGGGCAGCAAGTGCTGCTTCGCGAGGAGATTCTTGTACCACTGAAGAGTGGCCCGGAATACACGGTACTACTCCCACCATTGGTGCTGGAAGAGGGAAAGTCTTCGGTCCAAACTGTGCTTCGATTCCACGTGGGTAGCATGCCGGAAGCTGAGACGGGCCTCCTCCCGAAGGATGTGAAGCAATATCCCCTGGATGGCGCCGTCAACACACAACTGGTTGCGGACGCCGCCCAGCCCCTATGGCTGCGCCTTCACGCGCTGAACTGGCTCGCCGAGTCGGCCTTCCAGACGTCGGCCGACATGCTGCTACGGCTTGCCGCCAATGATCGCGCACCCAGACTAATGAGGAGCGCTGCTATCCTCAATCTTGGATTGCACCAGCACAAGCCGGCAACATCGGTCATGCTCGCTCAGTTGAGCGACAAGACAGACCCAACAGGACGAAGGCCTGCCATTGCTGCGCTCGGCGAATTGGGTGACTCTTCCTTGGCGGCTCACATCCGCCCCTTCTTGGATGATGCGGACGAGATGCTGGCGCGCGAGGCCGTTGAGGCCGTAGGGAAGCTGAGGGACCCTGAATCCGTTGCCGTGCTGCTGCGCAAGCTAGCCGACAGAAGTAAAGAGGCCGCTTCGGGGTTCTTTGTGGGTAGCCCCCAGGGGTTGTGGTTGTCGGTCGGCGCGAGCAGCTGGCGATCCAGCGCCGGCACAGGTGTATTTCGGCGTAAGTCCTTGCCATGCCTATGCTGAG
>VGYV01000153.1 GCA_016872855.1 Planctomycetota bacterium | reverse complement strand
GTGGCGCTGGGCTGCATGGGCGCGCCCGTCGAGATGCGGCCCTGCGTGGACCCTTCGCAGCTCGACGTGCCGTGGCCGAAGCACAGCCACGTGAAGCAGCCGTGGCGCGGGTTCCTCGAAACGAGGCCCGCCGTGGCGTTGCTGGACGGCATCGGCATGGGCTTCCACTTCCACGGCGGGAGCATGGAGGCCCAGCTCGGCCTGCTGGCCAAGGCGGGCATCCGCTGCGTCCGCTGGGAGCAGCCGTTCGGCAACTATGACCCCGACATCAAGGGCATCGCCAAGCACTCCGAGACGCGCTACCGCGAGGTGCTCCAGTTGTGCAAGAGGCTGGGCATCGTGCCGATCATCCTCATGAACGCCCACCACGGCTATCCCTGCAAGATGAAGCACTTCGAGCGCCGTCTCGCCGCCGATGCCCCGAAAGGCTCAACTGAACTGCTCCTCGATTCGGTCGAGGGCTTCCGAGTCCTCTACTCCGGCACCAACGGCCTGACCGACTATTGGGCGGGCGAGGTGCTGTTCACGGAGATTGACGCGGCGCGAAAGGCCGTCAAGCTCTCCAAGCCGCTGCCGAAGGACCTGAAGAAGGGCGACAAGCTGAGCTGCATTGATTTCTACTACCTGCCCTTCCACCCGGTCGGCACGCCGGAGTTCGAGCACACGGCGGGGGGCTGGGTGGACTACGCTCGCTCCCTGTCCCAGGTGGCGAAGGAGGAGGGCATAGCCATCGAGCTCGAGATCTGGAACGAGCTGAGCTTCGGCTCGCGCTTCGCGAGCGACTACGGGATCAACAACTACTGGCCGGGAAAAGCCAAGTTCACCAAGGACTTCCTCCGTCCCGGCGGCCACGCCTGGGAGGTCTCGCGCCGCACCATCGAGATGGCGAAGAAGGAGTTCCCCGGCACCCGCTGCATCTGGGGCTGGTCGAACACCACGTTCTTCCACACCCCAATCAAGGAATTGCCGCCGGGCACCGACGGGCAGAGCTACCACCCCTACGGCACTGGCTGGCGCGACATGCCCGAACGCGAGCAGTTCCGCGGCGACGCGGCGAAGTGCGAGGAGGGCGGCAGCCCAACCTATCGCCTGTGCATGGCCGAGGGCTGGGCGCACACCTTCATCCAGACCGAATCGCTCATGCGCCACCTGCGGCCCGACAAGCGCCTCACGGTGAAGCCCGAGGGCGTCGAGCGTTTCCATCACTACATCACCGAGCACGGCGTGGTGCCCGCCGAGGCGGGGGTGAAGGGCGACGCCGCGTCGCTACGCCTCAAGGAGAAGTTCCTCCTGCGGGCGCTCCTCTTCTGGCTCAACAAGGGCCTCACCAGGATGACCCTCTTCGTCTCCGGCCCCGACAAGAACGACGAGGGCATGGGCTTCCACCTGGCGAAGGTGAAGGAGCTGAAGGCCATGCCGCCCGATGGCGAGGTGGAGGCCTGGCTCTCACCCGCCCTCCGCTCCCTGCGGCGGGCGGTGAAGGCGTTCGATGGCGCGGTGCCCGTGCCCAAGCCGAGGCAGTTCGACATCCAATACGCCAGGCTGGCCCCCGACCGCAAGGTGTTCAGTGTGCCACGGCCGGCTCATCCAACCGTGGGCACGGCGGGCGCCAGCCACACGGCTGGCCAAGCCAGCCGTGCCACGCCTGAGCTGGCGCTCTGGCACAGCGACCTGTTTGCGGTCCTGCCCTTCCAGGTGAGCGAGAGGAAGTGGGTGATCGCCCTCTACGAGATGACCCCGAACTACAACGTCGAGGAGATGAAGGACACGCCGTATCGCCTCAGTCTTCGCCCGGTGGCCGGGACAAAGTGCAAGCTGGCCTGCTACGATCCCCTGGCGAACAAGACGCTGCCCGTCAAGGTGCTGGAGCGCGGCGAAGACGCCCTGACGATCGAGCTGCCGATCATTGACACCCCGAGGCTGCTGAGCATTGAAGAGTAGCACCCACAGGGCCGGCGGGGGCAGGGGGCGGGGACTCCGCCTCTTTCTGTTGCTTTCGGTCGGATCAGTCGGATCTGTCGGATCGGTCGAATCCGTCGGATCAGCCGCCGAGGCCGCCGCGCCCGACCTCAAGAAGGGCCTCGTGGCGCACTACGCCTTCGACAAAGATGCCTCCGACTCCAGCGGCAACGGCAATGATGGGACGGCAAAGGGCGCAAGGCCCGTCGCCGAAGGCAGGCTCGGCGGGGCATTCGCCTTCAACGGCACGAGCGACTGCGTGGCCGTGCCGCCAGCCGTGACGAAGGGCCTCACCTGGTTCACCGTCGCCCTCTGGTTCAAGACCACGCAGTCGGCGGGCAGCCCGCGGACCCGCTTCTGGTCGAATCCCTCGCTCATCGGCGTCTCGACCGGCGGCTGGGGCTCGCACGACTTCGGGCTGATGCTCGAGAATGGAAAGGTCGCCTACTTCCACGGCCTTCAGGCCGTGGGCACCGACATGTCGTGGTTCTCCAGCGCGGCCGTGGCGGACGACAAGTGGCACCACGTGGCCCTGGTGTGCGAGGGGCCGCGGATGCTGCTCTACCTCGACGGCAAGCTGGCGAAGGGCGAGGCGGTCCGCAACGCGGGCGGCGAGCAGGACTCGCTCGGCGAGCAGGCGCAGACGGCCGCGGGCATGCCCCTGGGCGCCGCGGGCGTCCTCATTGGCGCGTGCAGCGAAAGCGGCAGCCCAGCCTACCACTTCCGCGGCCTGATAGACGACGTGCGCATCTGGAGCCGCGCCCTCTCCGCCGACGAGGTGGCGGAACTCGATGGCGCGCTGCCCAAGTCGAGCGCGCAAGCGCGGGCCGTTCGGAGTGCGGGCTTCAGCCCGTAGTTCACCGCACAGGGGCGCGAGATACGGCCTAAAGGCCGCACTCCGAACTGGGGCCTCGGTCGGGGCAGCGCGCCCTCATTCCCTGATCCCTGCCTCCTGCATCATCACGCGCATTTCGCGCATGGCGCGGACGAATTGGGCGCGCTGGGTGGGCGTGGTGGCCGCGAGCCACTGGGCGACGCGCTCCTTGCTCATCTGGCCGCGGCCCTCCTTGCCCTTGCCCTTGTATTCCTCGCGTCGCTCGCGCATCTGCTGGAACATGGCCTTCCGCGCGGCCGAAGGCAGGGCCTTGAGCACTGCCACCATGCCCGTGGCCATCGTGGTCATCATCCGAGCGCGCTGCTCCTCCGAGACGAGGCTCATCAGCTTCTCCTTGTCCTCCGGGCGGAGCGACTCGAACCGCTCTTTGAGCTTCTGGTCGCTGAGCGCCCGCTCGACGAGCTTCTGCATCTCGTGCGGCGGCAGCCGCTCCGTCAGCTCCGCCACCTGCTTGAGCCAGGCCTCGGCCTCCTTCTCCGTGATCTCGGCAGGGTCCAGCTTCGCCAGCGCGTCCACCAGTTGCTCGGCCGTGCTCGGCTTGGGCTCCCGCCCCAGGTACTTCGTGAGAAGCCAGACGGCGGTGCCCAGGCAAACGGCCCACGCCACGATGAAAAGCGCTCTGCGGCGCATCAGAGGGACTCCACGTGGTTGTCGTGGAACAGGCCGTTGATGCCGACGCGCGAGCCGCCGCCGGGCTTGTGGAACGGCTCGTAGTCGCGGAGGATCGGCACGTCCTCGATGCGGATGAAGTGGTGGCCGATGGGGCGCCCGGCCTTCTGGTGGTTCAGGAGCTCTGCCCACTCGTAGCTCGACCCCTCGCCCTCGAAATAGCTGGGGAACTTATAGGCGGGGTCGGTGGGCCGGTCGTCGGGGCACTCGAAGACCTCGGGTGGCACGTAGCGCGGCGAGAGGAGGTCGCACAGCCGCGGCAGCCCGCCCTTAGGCTCGGTGGACGGCATCATCGTGGCGCAGGGATACCAGTGGTCGTTGTCGTTCACGTAGAGGCCGATGGCCTTGCCAAGCTGGTCGAGGCTGTTGAGGCAGCGGGTCCGCCGCGCCTGCGCCCGCACCTTGTGGACCGCCGGCAACAGGAGGGCCGAGAGAAGGGCGATGACCGAGATGACGACCAGCAGCTCGACGAGGGTGAAGCCGCGCCGGGACAGGGGCCGGCTATGGGTCGCCCACATCTCACTTCTCCTCGGCACGGTCGAGCTTCACCGTGCCGTGGGGCGTCTTGAGCGTGCCGGTGGGCACAAGGGTCGGCTTGTCGAGGCGGTCGCCTTTGAGGAGCTGGAAGGCCGTCCGCGCGGCCGAGACCTCGCCCAGGACCGTCAACTGCCCGGTGCCGCCAGGCTTGATGGCCCCGGACGTGGACGCCTTGAGGTCGCCAAGGTGGACCTCGCCCGCCTTGAACTCATAGCCGAGACCCTGAATGTCGATCTCGAAGGTATTGGGGTTGGTCACGGTGGCCTCGATGATGAGCGTGGCCCGCGTTAGGGTCGCCTCACCGATGCGGAAGCGGATGTTGGTGAACCGCGGCGGGCGCAGGACGGGGAACTTGTCGCTGTAGACCAGGGGCAGCTTGACCGGGATGCCGAGCACGGAGGTCGCCAGCGCCCCGCGGAAGCAGTACTCGACCTCGCTGGCCTCGCGCAGGTCCCGGTACGCGCTCCACATTGCCGGGTAGGAGATGCGGACGGGGACGTGGAGGGTGCCGACGCCGCGCGCGGGGAGAGCGACGTTCATCGCCGCCTCGGACCGGCAGAACTCGCGGCCCTGGATTTCGACGCGCCAGCGTGCCAGCGGCGCCCTGATGGCGAATGGCCAGCGGTTCCGAACCCGCACGTCCAGCTTCAATGCCACGCTCTCCCAGCCGATCTCCTCGATGTGTGGACGGACTGCTTCGACCTTCGGCTTCCCCAACAGGTTCAGGAGCATGCCGCACCCCGACGAGGTGAACAGAAAGGCCAGGGGGAGTGAGTGCCGCAGAAGCACTTTCATAGGCGCCTCGAACGCCGAGCGGGCCGCCTCTTTATTGTACCCCGGGGCTTGTCGGCTCCGCAAGCGCGATGCCTAGCGAGAGTATGGCCCCCAATCCTGGCGCCTGCCGGCTCGGCCAATCGTCGTCGTTGTCGTCGTCCTCGTCGCCGAATCTCCGAGCGGGAGAAGCCGACTGGCTCGACGACGACGACGAGGACGACGACGAGCACGAGAAGAGGCAAGTCGGGCTCTTACCTGAACTGGGGGCCGTACTCGCCCAGCGACTATGGATCCCAGTCTTGGCGCCTCGGGTCGCTCAAGGCCCCAACCCTCCCCCTACCCCCTCCCTGGAAGGGAGGGGGGTCCGGACCCCTCTCCCTTGAAGGGAGAGGGTAGGGTGAGGGTGAAAGCCGGGGAATCTGGGAGGCGTTACCGGAATCAGCGGCCATGCTCGGAGCGTGGGGGACACTTGCCTCAGTCGGGGCGGACGGATAAAATGCCGGCCTGACGTGGCGGGCCGATGGCCCAAGAGAAAGGAGGTCGTCCGATGAAACTGGCGCTGGGCAGTGCGGTCGTGCTACTCGGTCTCCTGTGCGCGAGCGGCCTGTGCCGCGAGGCGGGCGAGTGGGAGGAGTTGGTCAAGGGCGAAGGGATGGAGGGGTGGAAGAAGCCGGCGGGGGAGTGGGCGCAGGTGGGCGAGGCCACCAAGAACCCCGCGAACGAGAAGGCAATCGCAACGAAGGAGGGCAAGGGCATCCTGGTGAACGGGCCGAAGGGGCGGACGGCCAATCTGTTCACCGAGGGGCAGTTCGGAGACATCGAGGCGCATATCGAGTTCATGGTCCCGAAGGGGTCGAACTCGGGCGTCTACTTCATGGGGCGGTACGAGATACAGGTCTACGACAGCTTCGGGGTGGAGAAGGGCGCGTACCCCGGCATCGAGTGCGGCGGGATCTATGAGCGATGGGACCCGAAGCGGAAGCCGCCGGGCTTCGAGGGACACTCGCCGCGTGTGAACGCGAGCAAGGCGCCGGGGGAGTGGCAGACGTTCGACGTGGTGTTCCTGGCGCCGCGCTTCGATGCGGAGGGGAAGAAGGTGGCGAACGCCAAGTTCGTGAAGGTCGTGCACAACGGCCAAGTGGTCCACGAGAACGTGGAGCTCACCGGGCCGACGCGTGCGGCGGCGTTTGGGGACGAGAAGGCGACCGGGCCGCTGATGTTCCAGGGCGACCACGGACCTGTGGCCTACCGGAACCTGCGGGTCAGGCCCGTGGCGGCGCAGGCGAAGGCCGAGTAGGCGCCTACCTCCCCGGCCGCGAACGCCCGGAGTGGGCGCGTCCGCCGTGGTCCCCGCCATGCGGGCGGTGCCAGTGGCCTGGGCCGTGTCGGCCGGGGTCGGGCCGCCAGTGGTGCCTCGGCGGCGGGGGGTAGCAGCGGCTGCCGTAGTCCCATGTCGGCCAGTAGCCCCAGTACGTGTAGGTCGGCGGACCGTATCCGTAGTCGTAGTATGGCCCGTAGTAGTCGGGCCAGGCGTAGCAGCCCTGTGCGGCGGCTCCGAGGCAGAGAGTGGCGGCCAGCGCGATCGCCCACTTCCAGGCAGTCATGGCGGACCTCCTTTCAACCCCCTGTACCCAGCTTACCGCGCGCGCCGCTCGCGCGCAACCCTCTGTGATGTCAGACTCATTCTCGACTCAGGCCGACGAGCCAAGAAGGATGTGACACTTCAGGCTCCCTCACCGCGTGCTGCCCGCAGTCTCGCCTGGATGTCGCTGAGGGAGAGGGTCTTGAGGACCTCGGGCGGGATGCCGAGTTCCTTTTCGAGCTGCTCGGTCATGCAGGGGCAGAGCTTCGCGGCGTCGCCTTCGGTCACAGGCTGCTCGGAGGCCGCGCGCGCCCGCGCGCTGCGCTTGCGGAGCGCGGCGTAGACGTCGCCGCGCCCAAGACGCCTGGGGTCCACACGCACACGCCCGCTCGCAAGGTGTTCAGCCGTCACCTCGTCGCCGTTGATGGGGCTGGTCTTGTGCTTGGGGAAGATGATGGCGACCTGGGGGCAGATGCGGGCGCAGGCCGGGCAGTTGGTCTTGCAGTTCGCCGGATTCTTGACCTCTACGTTGCCTTCGGCGTCGAGGGCGTAAACGCCGAAGAGGCAGAAGTTGAGGCACTGCTGGCAGCCCGTGCAGCGGGAGCGGTCAATGACCGGAAACCACGGGACCCAAGAAGGTGTTCGGTGTTCGGTGTTGGGTGTTGGGGGTTGGGCTTCGGCCCGGTTCCCGCTCTTCTCTGCTGTCTCTGCTCCCTCTGCGTGAGACTCTTGGGCCTTGAGGGGGAGGGGCTGCGGGGATTCGGCTCGGAGGTTGAGAACCTGGGCGGAATCGGGCAGGGGGGCGCCGGCGTAGGCGAAGAGCCAGCGGACGGCGCGGGGGTAGCAGGCGATGATGAGGGCGTCGCCGCTTTCGGCAATGGCCTTCAGCCTTGGGTCGCGGCGCGCCGCCAGCTCACAGAGGTCGGGCACCGCCTCGAGGTCCACACCTGCCGCTTGCAGGCGTTCGAGCGCCCCTGCCTTTGATTCCCTAGACACCATGTCGGCATAGGCGCAATCGCAGTATAGGATGCGCGCTGGAACAGGCATCAATGCTACCCTCTTCAGGTGCGGAGCACGCCGAGCCGTCGTCCGGCACTGACTGGCCCTTACGCGATTATACACGAACCCGCGACTTGCTCAAAGCACTGGGCCTGTTACCCGCACAGCACGTTGATGCGCGCCGCGGCGGGAGGCGGGCTCGCGGCTCCCGGCGCCGCGCTCAGACCTGTGGCAGGCGTGTCGGGGATGCTTGCCCGATTGAGGACCAGCTCCACGCGGGTGTGAAGCCGGCCGCCTCGCGCAGTGATGACGGTCTCGCGCACGAGGCCCACGCCTGGCAGATAGTGGCGTTCCGCTGTTTCAGACATCGTCTCATTGCCGCTCGTGCCCGCGCGTGCCGTGGAGACGGGTTTCTTCTCCACCAGGACGATGTCGCCGGGAGCGATTCCCACCCGCATATCATAGTGTCGCGTTCTCCCTCCCGCGCCAGCGCCACGCGACACGGCGGGACGGCGTGTGGCCAAGGGGCCTCCGTCGAATCCGCCGCCCGCACCGAAAAACACACCAGGTTCCCATCCCGGTCCTTGCAGCACAGCACGCCATCGGCCAGCGTCACGTGGGGGTAGCAGGTGCCGGGTGGAGACGGAATGGTTGTACTCGGAGGTGATGAGGACGCGGTTGCCGGCGACGGCCGGGGTGGACACGTTGCAGGCGAACTCGGTGTGCCAGGGCGCGGTGGCAACCGTCTTGCCCTCGTGGCCCCCATCGAGGCGCATCACCACGACGTGCTGGAGCGTGAGGATGGCGAGGCAAGGCACGTCGCCGATCTTCAGCTCGACGGGTGTGCCCGTGTGGCCGGCGGGGCCGGTGAACTCTGAGGCCCAGCGCCGCTCGCCGGTCCGCTTGTCGAAGGCCATCACTGTGCCGCCCGGCGCGCCGACCTCGATGATGACCAAGCCGCCGCGGACGAGGGGCGACGTGGGGTAGCCATAGTCGCGTCGCCCCCCGCCCACGTTGGGCCGCTGCGGCGCCTTGTACTTGTCGTAGAGATTCAGCGCCCAGACGGCCTTGCCCCCATCGGCGGCGTTCCAGCAGCGCAGGCAAGATGCCTGGGCCACCGGAGCGCCCGCAGGAGAGATGCGTATGCCCCGGGGCGGCCTGGTGGCACAGGCGTCCCGCCTGTGGAGACGCGGAAAGGCCGAGCGAAAGGCTCGCATCCAGCCTCACCGCATGGGCGAAGGCCGGAGCGAGGCCCGCGTAGCTCCTTGACAATTCGGCACTTACACTACTCCCGCCGCCCAAGAGGGCGAAGGGAGCGGGGAGAGTCCGGGCAGAGAGGAAGAAGGGACAAAAGGGACCAAAGGGACGAAAGGGACATCGCGGCCGGGTGATGTGTCCCTTCTGTCCCTTGGGTCCCTTGGGTCCCTTGGCTGCTATGCCTCCTTCGCCCGGGCCTCCCCGCTTCCCAAGCCCAACGTGTTGGAAGACAGTCACTTAGGATGGCAGCCCTCCGAGCGACAGACGCTCGGCGAGCAGGCACCGGGCGAAGTGGCCGGGGGCGACCTCGCGGAGTTCGGGCACCCCCTCGCGGCACTGGGCCTCGGCGTAGCGGCAGCGGGGATGGAAGTGGCAGCCGCTCGGCGGATTGCTCGGGTCGGCCACCTCGCCCGTCAGGAGCACCCGCTCGCGTCGGCGGCCCGGCTCGGGCACCGGCACGGCGGAGAGCAAGGCCTCAGTATAGGGGTGTTTGGGCGTGGCGAAGAGGCGGTCAACTGCCGTAAGTTCAACCACGCGGCCGACATACATCACGGCGACGCGGTCGCAGATGTGCCGCACGACGCCCAGGTTGTGGGCGATGAAGAGATACGTAAGTCCAAGCCGTTCCTGAAGTTCCGCAAGCAGGTTGAGCACCTGGGCCTGGACCGAGACGTCGAGGGCTGAGACCGGCTCGTCAGCCACGATGAGCTTGGGGTGGAGGGCCAGGGCGCGGGCGATGCCGATGCGCTGGCGTTGGCCGCCGCTGAAGGCATGGGGGTAGCGGCGGAGGTGCTGTGGCTTCAGGCCGACCTGATCCAGCAGCTCCCGCACCCGCTCCTCTCGCTCGCGTCGCCGCCGCATCCCGTGGACCAAGAGCGGCTCGCCAATGATGTCGAGCACGGTCATTCGCGGGTTGAGGGAGGAGTAGGGGTCCTGGAAGATCATCTGCATGTGCCGCCGAAGCTCCTTCAGCTCGCGTGGCGGCAGGCCGCGAACGTCCACCGTCTCCTCCCCGACCCGGAAGAGCACCTGGCCACTCGTCGGCTCGATGGCGCGCAGGATGCAGCGGCCGACCGTGGTCTTGCCCGAGCCGCTCTCGCCCACGAGGCCCAGGCATTCGCCCTCCTGGAGGCCGAAGCTCACGCCATCCACCGCCCGCACGTGGCCGACCACCTTGCGGAAGGCGCCGCCGAGGACGGGGAAGTGCTTCTTGAGGTCGCGGACGCTGAGAAGAAAAGACATAGGAGGCTCACCACAGAGGGCCCATCGCGGCAAGCCGCAGCCAAAGACGACAGACGACAGACGGCAGCCAAGAATCGTCCTCGTCCTCGTCGTCGTCCTCGTCCTCGACTCTTCTCCCGGATTTCTTGCAGAAAAACAAGATCCTGCGGGTTTGTAGCACAGAGGACCCGGCGGGGCCGCGGGCGGAACGCCCGCGGCCCCGCCGGGTGATCTGTGGACGCCATTCTAGCCTGGAGGGGAGGGGCCGGCAAGTTCGCTTGACTTCTGTCCCGCGCCCCGCCATAATGAGTTCATCTTGCGGCAAGCGCCGGTGAGGGAGGGCGACGTGACGCCGAGCATTTGCTCCGGGGAGTAGGAGAGAGGCCCTGAGTCCTGAAGAGACCGTTCGTGCCTGTGCCCGCCTCGCCGACGAGATGAAGGCGGAGGACATTCTCGTCCTGGATGTCCGAAAGCTCACGCAGATCACCGACTTCTTCGTGCTGGCCAGCACGGCCAGCGAGCGGCAGCTCAAGGCCATAGCGGAGCGGCTGCACCGCGAGCTGAAGGCGGCGGGCGCCCACTGCCTCGGCGTCGAGGGGGAGGCCGCGGGCGGATGGGTGCTGCTGGACTACGTGGACGTGGTGGTGCACCTGTTCAGCCGCGAGGCCCGTGACTTCTACGCCCTCGAGATGCTCTGGGGCGATGCGCCGAGGGTGCGCTGGCAGGCATAGCCGTCCCACCAATCCCACACGCCCCGCAGGCCCCATGGGGTTTCCAATCGTCGTTGTTGTCGTCGTCCTCGTTGTCGAATCCCCTGATGATGGAGAGAGCCATCGGACTCGACGACGACGAGGACGACGACGAGCACGAGTGGGCACCTGCGAGCAAACTCCGGGGTCTGGGGCCAGACTCGTCGCTCACTTGCAAGGAATCGCCGCCTGGCGATAATAGAGGGATTGGGATCGGAGTGGCCCGAATGCTCGATGAACAGGTTTCGAACGGCTTCGCCGCCGCCCTCGGGGCCGCGGTGCGCCAGGCGTTCGGCGAGGCCGACCTGAGCAGCGTCGCCGTCCAGCTCGTGCCGACGCCGAGCTTCGAGGTGGGCCACCTGGGCTTCGGGTGCTTCCCTCTGGCCAAGGCGCTGCGTCGCAAGCCGCACGACATCGCGGCGAAGCTGGCCGAGGCCATCCAACTCCCCGCCCCCTTCCGCAAGGCGCAGGCGGTCGGCCCCTACCTCAACCTGTTCCTCGACCGCGGGGCGTTCCTAGCCGCGCTCTGCCGCGAGATCGCGGAGGCGGGCCAGGCCTATGGCAACGCGGCCGCAAGCGGCCAGACGGTCGCCCTGGAATTCTCCTCGCCCAACACCAACAAGCCGCAGCACTTGGGCCACGTGCGCAACAACGTGCTCGGCATGGCTCTCGCCCGCATCCTCGAGGCCGCAGGCCACCGCGTGGTCAAGCTCAACCTCATCAACGACCGCGGCGTCCACATCTGCCAGACGATGCTCGCCTACCAGCGCTGGGGCGGCGGCGCGACGCCCCAATCCACCGGCCGCAAGGGCGACCATTTCGTCGGCGACTACTACGTCCGCTTCGCCCAGGAGGCCGAGAAGGACCCCAGCCTCAAGGACCATGCCCAGGCCCTCCTCGTCCGCTGGGAGCAGGGCGACCCAGAGGTCGTCGCCCTCTGGAGGACGATGAACGGCTGGGTCTACGAGGGCTTCGACGCCACCTATCGCCGCCTGGGCGTCGAGTTCGACCGCGTCTACCACGAGAGCGAAACGTATCGCCACGGGCGCGACATCGTGCTCAAGGCCCTTGCCGACGGCCGCTGCCGCCGCCTGCCCGACGGAGCGGTCGAGGCCGACCTGGAGCCCGAGGGCCTTGAGAGGAAGATTCTCCTCCGCCGTGACGGCACGAGTGTGTATATCACCCAGGACCTCGGCACCGCCGTCGCCCGCCACGACGAGCTGGGCTTCGACCGCATGTACTACGTCGTCGCCAGCGAGCAAATCCACCACTTCCGCGTCCTCTTCGCCCTCCTCCGCCGCTTCGGCTACGCCTGGGCCGACAACTGCCGGCACGTGAGCTACGGCATGGTCTACCTCCCCGAGGGCAAGATGAAGAGCCGCGAGGGCAAGGTGGTGGACGCCGATGACCTGCTGGACGAGGTGGAGGCCCTGGCCGCCGACGCCGTCCGCGAGAAGCACGCCGACATCGCGCCCGACGAGCTGGTCCGCCGCAAAGCCCAGATCGCCCTCGGAGCCATCAAGTTCTACCTCCTCAACGTGAACCTGGAGAAGGACATCACGTTCGACCCCGCGGCGAGCGTGAGCTTCGAGGGCGACACCGGCCCTTACGTCCAATACTCCCACACCCGCATCTGCGGCATCCTCCGCAAGGCTTCTGGTCCTCAATCGTCCTCGTCCTCGTCGTCGAGTCTTCCCGATTTCTCCGCTCTCGGCAACAACGCCGAGACTGCCCTCGGCCTGTTGCTGATGCGCTTCCCCGCCGCCGTGCGCGACGCGGCGGAATCGTGCAACCCCCAGCGGGTCGCGAGCCACCTGCTCGAGGTCGCCCGCGCCTTCGCCCAGTTCTACCACGACAGCCCTGTGCTCCAGGCCGAGAGCCCCGGCCTCGTCGCTGCGCGCCTCGAGCTGTGCCGAGCCACGCAAGCCGTCCTCCTGCGCGGCCTCGCCCTCCTGGGCATCGAGGCGCCGGAGCAGATGTGAAACCCGTGCCCCGTCCCGCGTCCCGCGTGCCTAGAGACGAATGGCCCGGCGAGATGCCCCTGTTCCTGGCACGCGGCACGCAGGACGCGGCACGCAACAAGGAATCGCGTAGTTGACGGACACTGACCAGCAACCTGCCCCCACCCCCGAGCCAAAGCGCGTGCCTTGGTGGCACTTCCACCGCCGCCTCTACGACTGGGTGCTCCACTGGGCGCACACGCGCTACGGCACGCCCGCCCTGGCCGTGCTGGCGTTCACCGAATCGTCGTTCTTCCCGATTCCGCCCGACGTGTTGCTGATGGCCCTGGGCATCGCGCGGCCGAAGCGGTCGTTCTACTATGCCACCGTGTGCTCGATCGCCTCCGTCCTCGGCGGCCTGTTCGGCTACCTCATCGGCTTCGCCCTTTGGAACCCCGTGGGCGCGCCCATCCTCCGCTCGCTCCGCCTTCTCACCCCCGCCAACCAGCAGGTGCTAGTGCGGAGCGCGGAGGGCGGCACGCTCACAGTCGGCACTCCCAAGGGCGTCACCCTCCACGCCAGCAAATGGTCCCAATGGCTCGGCCTGGTCAGGCCTGCGGCCGCTGACGAGGGAGCCACGGCACAGGTCCACCGCGCCCTGCTCCACCGCGACGAGCCGAAGGCCACACCCCCCGTGGGCGACTGGCAGTACGAGGTGGACCAGACGACTGCTCCCCTGGCGGAGAACGGCACGGCCTATCTGATGACCGACACGTATCACCAGGCCCGCGCGCTCTATGAGAAGTACGACTTCTGGATCGTCTTCGCCGCCGCCTTCACCCCTATCCCGTACAAGGTCTTCACCATCCTCAGCGGCCTGATGCAGATGCAGCTCGTTCCCTTCCTCCTCGCCTCGGCCATCGGCCGCTCGATGCGCTTCTTCCTCGTCGCCGGCCTCATCTTCGCCTTCGGACAGCCCGTCAAGCGCTTCATTGAGCGCTACTTCAACCTCATCGCGCTCCTGTTCTTCGTCCTCCTCATCGGCTTTTTTGCTATACTGGGCCTGTAGCACCCGCGCCGGCGTAGGGGACGCGTCGCCGGCGCACAACATGATTGGAGACGACCAATGCGAAGCGTCGTGGTGGCGATTGTGGCGGTCGCGAGCGTGCTGCTCCTGGGCGCCTGCGGCGAGGAGAAGGACACCCAGAGGGGCAAAGTCACGGTGTCCGGCGGCAAGATGCGCTTCAAGGACCCGAAGACAGGCGAAGAGGTCGAGGTGGCCCTCCCCAAGCCCAGCCGAGGCACTGGCGAGGACGAGACGGTGCCCGAGGCGACCTGGCACGTGAAGAGCAAGGAGGGCGAGGCCACGATTTCGGCGGGCGGCGCCGCGAAAATCCCCGCTACGTTCCCCAAGGACGTGCCGCTCTACCCGGGCGCGCAGGTTCTCATGGCCGCAGAGACGCCCCAGGGCACCATGGTGCAACTGCGCACGAAGGACGACGCGAAGAAGGTCAGCTCCGCCTACGCCGCCGTCCTCAAGGCCCAGGGCTGGGAGGAGGAGACCTCGGCCACCATGCCCACGGGCACGATGTTTGCCCTCAAGAAAGGCGGCCGCACCCTCCAGGTCATGGTCCTGGGCACCGACGACGTCACGACCATCCAACTCGTCGCCCCCAAGGAGAAGCCGCAAGCGAAGGAGGAGTAGGCGCGACCGCGGCTCGCCGCTCGTAGCTCGCGGCTATCGGTTCGCCCGCAGCGTCTCCTTGCGCATCGAGATAGCGACGAATGAGGTCGGGCCGCAACGCCACGGCCATCAGCCACGCCGCATCCTGATAGGGCAGGCCCACTGAGATGCCGAAGGCGCGCTCGACGAACTCCGCGTGGGCCTCCGCCCCCTCCCAGAGCGCCCGCGATTCGTAGTACTGATTGACCCCTCCGCCGACGCAGGCATCCGGCCTGCCCAGAACCGCCGACGCCACCCGCGACGAGAAGCTGCCCATGTATATGGCTCTCCGGGCTTTCTTGTGGGTGCCCACAAGGGGGGCGCCAAGCCGAGGAACCCTTCTACCTCCCTCAGCATAGGCATGGCAAGGACTTACGCC
>VGYV01000152.1 GCA_016872855.1 Planctomycetota bacterium | reverse complement strand
TACACGGGGACGGCGGCAGCCGGGTCTACATGATGGATGCGCTGCGTCACCCACCCCAAGCATCAGCAGCGGATTCCGTTGAAGTCAAGGAGGAAGTCAAGGAGCTGCGCCAGATCCTTGACGACAGCCTATTGTTCGACGTCGTGCTTACCAATCCGCCATTCTCCATGGACTACTCGTCCACCGTGCCGGATGAGAAGGTGGTTCTTGACACATTTGACCTCGCTTCGTTTGGGGGGAAACGGCGGAGCTCCCTGCGTTCCTCAGTTATGTTCATCGAGCGCTACTGGCAACTTCTGCGCCCCGGAGGACGTTTGCTGACAGTTATTGACGACAGCGTTCTCAGCGGCAAGAACTACTCATTTGTTCGTGACTTCATACGTGACCGGTTCATCATCCGTGGCATCATCAGCCTCCATGGTGACGCGTTCCAAAGGGCTGGCGCCCGTGCGAAGACCTCTGTCTTGTATCTCGTGAAGCGATCTCCGGCGGTCAGCGAATCTCAACCTGACGCGTTTGTCTATGAAAGCCGTTACATTGGGCTCGATGATGTCGTCCCAAAGACCCCCGCTAGTGTAGCTGAGACGGCGCGCCAGTTGGCCGTGCAGGAGATGGCAGAGATCGTGGCGGCCTTCAACGAGTACCTGACTGGTCGGCCCGGTCCTTGGCTTGTTCCGGCTGATCGGCTGACGGGCAGGCTCGATGCAAAGTACCTGATGCCCTGGTCAACATCTCAGCTTGAGAGTACCTGGCACGCTGCGGGTGCGTCCTCTGCGGCCCTCGGCGATCTTGTTGAACCGGTTCAGGAACCTGTGGAGATAGACCCGGCTGAGGAGTATGCGTTCATCAGGGTCACGTACTCTGGCAGGTGCGAGAAGGGCGAGAGGAGGCTTGGTCGCGAGATCACCTACCCCACCATCAGTACGGCCAAGCCCGGCGACATAGTTATCAGCGGCTTAGGCGCGGTCTATCGGGCGATATGCGTCCTTCCCACGGGCATGGACGACCTTCTTGTGTCACCGGAGTTTCTTGTCCTGCGTCGCAGGGCCAATGTGAACATAGAGCCGATGTACCTCTGGTCTGTTCTTCGTTCATCGGCCGTTGTCGCCGAGTGGCTTTCCTCAGCGCACGGTCTCGCAAGGCACAGACTTGACTGGGCCATACTCAAGGATCAGCGGATTCCGCTGATACCCTTCCCAAGGCAGGTGGAGATCGCCAATCTCTATCGTGAGGCCCTGGATAGAGAGGCGGAAGCCGAGGAGCTGCGCGCACGCGCAGCCGCCTACCTAACGGAACTGGACCTCGAGTCTCACGCTGCGAGAGACCGTCTAGATCGAGCGAAACCACCACGCTAGGAAGGAGTGGCGGGTTCAGCCCTGAGAACGCCAAGAGAAGCGGGCAATGCCTGAACAGCAGGAAACAACCTTCCGCTATCTGGACTTCGACACGCTTTCACGCATCAGCGACATGCAGTTGCTGGCGAAGACGGTGGTCGAGGGCTTCGTGCTGGGCCTGCACCGCAGCCCGTACCGCGGCTTCTCGGTCGAGTTCGCCGAATACCGCCAATACGTGCCAGGCGACGAAATCCGCCACCTCGACTGGAAGGTGTACGGGAAGACCGACCGGTTCTACATCAAGCAGTTCGAGGAGGAGACGAATCTCGCCTGCACCGTGGTGCTCGACAAGAGCGCCTCGATGGGCTACGGCTCGGGCCGCCTCACCAAGCTGGAATACGGCTCCTACCTCGCCGCGTCGCTGGCCTACTTCATGATGATGCAGCGGGACGCGACGGGGCTGGTGCTGTTCGACACGGAGATACGCACGCTGCTGCCGCCTCGGAGCCGCATGCCCCACCTCCACCTGATGCTGGCCGAACTCGAGGGCCTGAAGCCCGGCGGGGCGACCGAGACGGGCAAGCCCCTCCACGACCTGGCCGAGGGGATCAAGAAGCGCGGGCTCATCATCTTCATCTCTGACCTCTACGACGAGCCCGAGGCCGTCCTGAGCGGACTCCAGCACTTCAAGTTCCTCGGCAACGACGTCATCGTGTTCCACGTGATGGACAAGGCGGAACTCGAGTTCCCCTTCGACCGCACGACGGAGTTCGTGGACCCCGAGACGAACGAGCGGCTGCTCACCGCCCCCGACGCCGTGCGCAAGCAGTACCTCGCCGAACTCGACGGCTTCCTGGAGGCATATCGGGAGGGGTGTGCCGAACTGAAGGTGGACTATCGGCTCTTCGACACGTCCACTCCACTGGAACTCGCCCTCTCTGAGTACTTGTTCCAGCGGAGCAGGAGGTTCTGACGACGCGTGATACGTGATACGTGATGCGTGAGAAGAGAAGAACTCCGCTGGGTTTCTCACGTATCACGCATCACGTATCACGTATGACTTGGGAACGGCAATGGACTTCTTGAACGGAATCTTCCTTGCGGCAACAGCCACGGCGCTGATCCCCATCATCATCCACCTCGTCCAGCGGCGGCGGGTGCAGCAGGTGGTGTTCGGCTCGCTGCGGTTCCTCAAGAAGACCTCGCACCGGGTGGTGCACCGGCGTCGGTTCGCGGAGTTTCTGCTCGTGCTCCTTCGGGCGCTGGCGCTGGCCATCCTGGCGTTCGCCTTCGCCAGGCCGTTCTTCGAGCGGCAAACGGCTGAGGGCCAGGTGGGCGGGAAGACGGCGCTCGGGGAGGAGGCCATCCTGGTGCTCGTGGACAACTCGTATTCGATGCAGGCTGAGGGCCGCCTGGAGCGCGCGAAGCAGGAGGCATTGAAGGCCCTCCGTGAGGCGGACCCCGCGGCGAAGCTCGGCGTGGCCGCCTACTCGTCGCAGTACGACGAGCTCTGCCCCATCGGGGCCAAGCTCTCGCAGGCCGAGGAGGCGGTGCGGGGGCTTCAGCCGACCTGGCGCGGCACGAACCTCGCGCTCGCGCTGCGGCAGGCCAACCAGGTGCTCACGCGTGCCGACCGAAATGAAGCATCGCGCCGCATCGTCCTCATCGGCGACTTCCAGGAGAGCGCGTGGAAGAGCCCTGGCGACTGGACGCTTGCCCCCGGCATCGAGCTGGCGCTCCGCAACGTGGCGGAGAAGCCGGTGCAAAACGTCTTCGTCGGGCGGGTGGCCGTGCCGCGGCTCGTCGTGGCCGGCGGATTCGTCGAGGTCATCTCCGCCACGGTCCACAACCTCACCGACAAGCCGCTGGCCGACGCGCTCGTGACCTTCCGCGTGAGCGGCGAGGAGAAGGGGAGCCTGACCGTCAACCTCCGCCCAGGCGAGGAGGCGCCCGTCCGCTTCCGCCACAAGTTCACCGACCCAGGCGACGTTGTGGGCAGCATCGCGGTGAAGGCCGACGACGAGCTGCCGCAGGACAATGTGGCCTGGTTCTGCGTCCACGTGACGCCGCGGGTGCACGTGCTGCTCGTGAACGCGGACCGGGGCGAGAAGGCTGTGCTGAACGACGGGCTGTTCGTCAAGGCCGCCCTGGTGCCGCAGGTCGAGGGGGTGGTCAGCCCCTTCGACGTCCGCGAGGTCGCGCCCGACGAGATGAAGCCGTCGGACCTCGATGGGATGGATGTGGTGCTGTTCCTGAACGTGTCGAAGCTGCCGCCGGACTTCGGGCCGCCCTTGGGGCGGTTCGTCGCCGCGGGCGGCGGCATCGGCCTCGTTTGCGGCTCGAAGGTCGTGCCCGAGGAGTTCAACCAGACATTCGGCGATCTGGCCCCCTGCACGCTGGTGAAGCGGGCGATGGCCGAGGGGGACCCGCCTCTGGTCATCAACCAGGTGGACCTGCGGCACGAGATTTTCTCCGAGTTCGCCCAGCCGCACACGGGCGATTTCTCGCTCGCCGAGTTCACGCAGTACTTCCTCGTTAGCCACTCGCTCCAGGCCGAGGTCCCCGCGCGATTCAGCAACAGGGACGCACATCCCGTGCTGCTGGAGCGGGTCTTCGAGCAGGGAGTGAAGGGCAAGTCCCTCCTCCTCACCTCGTCACTGGACATGGAGTGGAACACGCTTTGCCTGAAGAGCGTGTTCGTGCCGTTCGTCCACCAGGTAACGAAGCGGCTGTGCGCGCGGCGGACGGGGAGCGTGCGGAACTTTGCGGTGGGCGAGGAGATCAGCCATGTATTGTGGGCGGGGCCTCCGCGCCCCGCGCGGGGCAGAGACGCCCCGCCCACAGAGGATGCTGGGTCGGCGAGGATTCGGCGCCTGAATGCCGAGGCGAATGTGGTAGAATGGGAGAAGCCAGCGGAGGTGAGGAAGGCCTCGACGTCCGTCTCCGCGAGCTTCGCGCCCGAGAAGCCCGGCCTCTATGAGCTGGCCTTCGAGGGCGGCAGCGCCCGGTTCGCGGCGAACCTGGACCCGCGGGAGCCGGACTTCCGGCCTCTTGACACGAAGCTGCTCTTGAGCACGGTGCAGAAAGGCCCCGCGCTGGAGGGCGAGCGGGCCCCGGGCGGCGTGTCGGTCGTGGCCAGGGCCACGGCCCGCGAGCGGCTGGAGAACCGCCAGAAGCTCTGGCGCTATCTGCTGTTCGCCGCGCTGGTGGCCCTTGCAGGAGAAATGTCCCTGGCGTTGAGGATCGGGAGAGCGTAGGACGGCTAGCCAAGCGATCTGACCGATCGGACCGATCCGACGGATCGGACCGATCGCCCGTACAGGACAGGAGGCATAGTCATGCCAAGCAACTCGCAGGCTTTCCAGCGTCGTCTCGCGAAGGTTCGCCGGCGGTGGAAGGCGGCGACGGCGCTCGACGGCGCCCTCGTCGTCGCCACCGAGGCCCTCGGGCTGTTCCTGGTGCTCATGCTGGCGGACGCGATCTACAGCTTCAGCGGGGCAGTGCGCCTCGGCCTGCTCGGCGTCGCGGCGGCCCTTCTGGCGGCGGTCTTCGTGTGGCGCGTTCTCGCTCCGCTCTTCCGCCGCATCCCCGACGAGCAGATCGCCCTCTACATCGAAGAACGCTCCCCCCAGGCCGAAGGAGCAGTTATCTCTGCTCTTGAGTGTTCTGGTCACGCGTCACGCGTCACGCGTCACGGATCGCTCTCTTCTCTCATTGGTGCGCTCCTTGTGGGCGATGCCGTCCACCGCATTGACGCCACGAACTCCCGCGCCTTCGCCAACCTGTCCCGCCTGCGCAAGCACCTGCTGGTGGCCCTCGGGCTCCTGGCCCTCTTCGCGCTCACGAGCGTTGTGTTCCCGGAATACGCGCGGGCGAAGGGCGAGCGCATTCTCGTCCCGTGGGAGACCATCCGCCGCGAGCGAGAGCTTGCTCGACTCGAGGAGAACGAGGCCCGTCTCGCCCAGGCCCACCACAACCGGCCCATCGAGATCAACGTCCTGCCCACGGGCATGAGAATCCTGCGCGGCAAGGGCGTCGAGTTCATGGCCACGCTTTCGCGCGACCCCCTCACCCCGCCTGTCTTTCACTATCAGTTCGCCGGCACCCAGGGGAAGGAACACGCGGTCGAGATGGAGAAAGCTCAGGCCCGCTTCGGCTTCCGCCTGCCCTTCCGCGACATCAACGAGTCCTTCACCTACCGCGTCAGTGCCTGCGGCCAGACATCCGCCAAGTACGAGATCGAGGTCTACGACCCCCTGGCCGTCCGCGGTATCGAACTGACCTATCACTTCCCCAGCTACCTCGGGCGCGACCCGCAGACCACCTTCGGCCCCAGCGGCGACGTGACGGCTCTCGCCGGCACGCGAGTGGACGTGCGAATCATCGCCAACAACCAGCTCACGTCCGGCGCCCTGAAGCTCGACAGCGGCAGCACTATCCCCCTCAAGCCCGGCGCCAGGGCCGAGGAGGGCGCGACCGCCAGCTTCACCGTCGAGAAGGACAGCTCCTACAGCTACGAGATCGCCGACAGAGACGGCCAGAGCTACAAGTATCCCGACTTCTTCTTCATCAAGGCCGTGCCCGACAAGCCGCCCACCATCACAATGGTTGCCCCGAAGGTGGACATGAGCGTCCACCCTCTCTGCGAAATCACCTTCGCAGGAAAGGTCAGCGACGACTTTGCGATCAAGGAGGCCATCGCTCGCCTGAGCTACTACCGCGATGGCAAGGCCGAGCCGCTGCCACTGGCCATGGTGCCCACGACCCAGAAGGACTTCCGCAACTTCCTCGACGGCCGCGTCGAGTATACCTTCGAGCTTGAGAAGGTATCCCCGGCCCCCAAGATCGGCGACATGATCTTCTACTTCATGGAGGTGACGGACCAGAAGGGCCAGACGGCGAAGACGGACCTGTTCTTCATCAAGCTCATGCCCCTTGAGGTCGCAGCATCGTGGCCCGCCAGCCCCACGCCGCCCGACCTGCCGCACTGGGACTACCTGTGGACTCCCGACATCATCCTGCTGGCCGCCGCCGCGTGGCACATCGAGCAGCAGCGCGGCAAAATCCCCACCGCCGAGTTCCAGAACCAGTGCACCGAGCTGGCCGGCCGCATGGAGCCGGCGCTCAACTCCCAGAATGGCCTCAACCTCCTCGGAGGCAAGGCTGAGCTGCCCAGGCACATACGCGAGAAGGCGGCGCCAATCCTTGCCGCAGCCGGGGAGAAACTCCGCAAGGCGCTCGACCTCGTGAGAGAATACGAGCCCGGCAAGGCCGCCCTCGAAATGCAGCAGGCGATGGCCATGGCCGAGAGCATCAACGTCGCCAAGAGCATCCAGGAGCTTCAACTCGCCACCGCCCCGCTCCACACGGGCCAGCCCTCCGGCGGCTACAGCCAGGATGCCGTGATGCAGCAGGCCGAGTTCCGCCTGCCCGAGGTGATGAGCGACTCCCTCACCGCCTTCCAGCAGGAGGACAACCCGCGGCACTTCAAGCCGCCTGACTACCGCCGCGCCCTCCGCCTCAAGGAGCGCACCGGCCCCCTCACCAAAGAGCTCGCCATGGCGGGCGAAATCTACGCCTCCCAGGAGCAGCTCATCGAGATGGCCCGCGAGATGTTCGGCCACCGCAAGCTCCGCGAGGCCGCCGAAATGTCCTGCACCACCGACCCCGCCGCCGGCGGCGGCACCAAGGGCGACATGATCCGCATTGACAAGCGGGCCATCCCCTACGCCAGCATGGACCCCCGTGCCGACATGCCCGACATCGGCCACGGCGGCGAGATGAAGAAGGCCGAGACCGAGAAGCTCAAGGGCGGCCGCTACGCCCGCCTCCGTGACAACGAGCGCGCCGGCCCAGGAAACCCCCACCGCAGCCAGACCCCAGGCGGCGGCTCCTCCGACCCCGACGAAGATGAGCCGAAGGAGAAGTCAAAGAAGAAGCGGGGCTACACCGACGAGCAGTGGAAGGTCGAGGTCAACGACCGCCGTCCCTCCCCCAGCCAGCCCGGCGGCGGAGGCGGCGAGAGCGACCAGCAGCAACAGCCCCAGCCAGGCATGCAGCAGCCCAGCCAGCCCGGCGGCGGCTCAAACAGCCCCTCCCAGCAGAACACCGCGCAGCAGATGGCCGCACGCCAGC
Source organism: Planctomycetota bacterium (assembly GCA_016872855.1). Classification (GTDB taxonomy): domain Bacteria; phylum Planctomycetota; class PUPC01; order DSUN01; family DSUN01; genus DSUN01. The sequence goes on along the minus strand of VGYV01000152.1, from coordinate 7,265 downwards.
AGGCCCTCGCCGACCGCGCGGCCCAACTCGCGCGCGACGTGGCGCGGAACGCCGACCCCGCGAACCCGATGGGCGAGCGCGCCGCAGGCGGCCTCCGCGACGCCTCCCGCGAGATGCGCCAGGCCGCCGACAGCTTCCAGCGCGGCGACCTCGCGGCTGCCATGGCACAGGCACGCCGCGCACAGCAGGCCATGCGTGCCGCCATGCACGGCCTCAAGGCCGCTCAATTCGAGTCACTCGGCGAGGCCCTTGCCGCCGCACAGCAAGGCGCCTCTGCCCTTGCCCAGAACCAATCGCGCATCTCCCAGGGCACCCAACAGGTCGAGGACCGCATCCGCGAACTCAGCGGCGAAGCCGGCGATGGCCAGACCGCCGAAGGCGCCCCAGGCAAGGGCCAGCCGGGGAAAGGCATCCCAGGCAAGGGGACCCCCGGCAAGGGCGAGCCCGGGAAGGGCGAACCCGGGGAAGGCCAGGCCGGCGAGGGTCAAGCCGGCGAAGGCACTCCCGGGAAAGGCCAGCCAGGCAAGGGCGTCCCAGGGAAGGGCACCCTCGCCAAGGGGACTCCAGGCAAGGGCGCTCCCGGCAAGGGCACCCCTGGCAAAGGGACACCAGGCAAGGGCGAGCCAGGTAAAGGCGAGCCCGGCGAGGGAGAACCCGGCTCCGGCGACCAGTCGTCTCCTGGCACGCGGCACGCGGCACGCGGCACCCGCAGCGGCCCGTCCCGCGGCGCGGTGGACAAGGCCAAGGCGCAAGACCCCCGCATCGCCGGCCGCATGCAGGGCCTCGCCGGCGAACAGCTCAAGCTCAGCGAAGCCGTCAAGGAGTTCGACGCCTACGTCAACGACCTGGCCAAGTGGGCCAAGGAGGGGCAGGACGAACGCTTGGCCTCCTCGCTCCGCGACGTGGCCGATGGCCTGAAGCGCGACGACGTGGCGCAGAAGATGGTGGACGCCGGCGTGGACCTGTCCCAGGACAACATCGGCTCGGCGCGGGCGACCCAGGAGGAGATCGAGGGCGCGCTGGACGGCATCACTGGCCGCCTCCGCGACGCGGGCGATGTGCTTGCCGGCTCCAAGACAGGCATCATCAGCCGCACCGCCCGTCAGGCCAGGGAAATCGGCGAAAGGGTCCGCCAGATCGCCGGCCTCCCCAGCGGCCAGCCGGGCCAGGGCCAGCCGGGCGGAGGCGAGTCCGCCTCGGGCCAGCCCTCTGGGGGGCAGTCAGGCGGCGGCGAGCCGGGCAAGGGCCAGCCAAGCCAAGGTGCCCCCGGCAAGGGTGAGCCAGGGAAAGGCGAACCTGGCAAGGGCGCACCCGGCAAGGGCGAGCCAGGCAAAGGTGAGCCCGGCAAAGGTCAGCCGGGGAAGGGGGAGCCAGGCAAAGGCGAACCAGGGAAGGGCGAGTCCAGCCAAGGCGAGGCCGGAAAGGGCGAGCCAGGCAAGGGTGAGCCAGGGAAAGGCGCGCCGGGGAAGGGGACGCCGGGCAAGGGCGAGGATTCGCTTGCCCAGCGCCTCGCCGACGCGGAGAAGGGCGACGCGCGCGGGGCGTCCACCCCAGGCACTCCCGGTGGCGGCAGCAACGTGGGCGGAGGGGCTGGGACCGGCCGCGACGACGTGGACCAGCTCTGGCTCAAGGCCCGCGACTTCGCCGACACGCTCCGCGATGAGGAGCTCGCCGACCCGACGACCCTGAACTACCTCGACCGCCGCGTGCAGGACCCCGAGAGCTTCCGCCAGATGTTCGACAAGGTGCGGCAGGCCGAGGCCGGCAAGTTCGCCAGCGTCGTCACCGGCATCGGCAAGAGCCTCGACGAGGTGCTCAAGGAGACCCTGTCGGCCAAACGCCTCCAGTCCGAGCGCGGCGAGGAGTGTCCGCCGCAATATCGCTCATTCGTGGACGCCTACTTCGAGTCGCTGAGCAAGACGGCGACAGGGAAGGCAAGCAACTGATCGGCCCATCGTCCTCGTCGTTCGCCCCTCGTCCTCGTTCTCGAAGGAGAAGAGTCGAGGACGAGGGACGAGGACGAGGGACGAGGACGATTGAGGACGATGTTCGAGACCCTCTTCAAGTACCCGCTCGACAAGTTCCTCGATGGCCGGCTGCGGCTTGGTTCCGGGCTGCGGCTGGAGCTGGCGCTTCTGGCCATCGCCGCGGCGGTCCTGGGAGCCGTCTACTTCTATCGCCGGGCGCCAGCGGAGCTGAAGAAGGGAACCCGTCGGGCTCTTGCTGGCCTTCGCGGCGGGGCGCTCGGCCTCCTCGTGCTCATCCTCTTCCAGCCCGTCCTGCGAACCCCTCGCCAGGAGAAGCGCGAATCCTTCCTCGCCCTCCTCGTGGACGACTCGCGCAGCATGCGGATTGAGGACATCGAGTCACGCGTCACGGGTCACGCGTCAGACGACGCCGCTCCCAAGCGCACCTCTCGGCTGGCTCTGGCCAAAGACATGCTCGGGACGCCAGACCAGGATGCCCTCTGGCGCCAGCTCGCCGCCATCTGCCCGGTGCAGACCTTCGCCTTCAGCTCAAGCGTCAAGCCGGTCGGCAGCGTGGCGCAACTGCGGGGCATGGGGGAGCGAACTGACCTCTACTCGGCGCTGAACCACGTGGACTCCGAGCTTCGCGGCGTGCCGCTCATCGGCATCGTGCTCGTGACCGATGGCGCGCTGAACGCCGGCGGCGCCCCGCGCGACATGGCACTAGAGCTCCAGGCCAAGCGCCGCCCCGTCTACTGCATCGGCCTCGGCAACCCTAACCCGCCGAAGGACTACGAGGTCCTCGCCATCCGCGCCCCGCGACAGGTGCGGAGCAACAGCTCCGTGGACATCCACGCCAACATCCGCACCCACGGCTTCGACGAGCCATTCAACGTCGTCCTCCGCCAGGGCAAGGAGGTCCTCCAGTCCCTCGAAGGCGTGGTCCCCGAGCCCGGCCAGCGCATCCAGCGCGTCCGCCTCGCCTTCCGCCCCGAAAAGAAGGGCACTTTCACCTACACCGTCGAGGTGCCACCCCACGCGGAGGAGGTCATCCGCGACAACAACCGCTTCGAGTTCATCGTGAAGGTGGTCGAGGAGCGCCTGCCCGTGCTCTACCTGGAGGGCAGCCCGCGCGAGGAGTACCGCTTCCTGCGGCGGGCGCTGCTCCGCGACAAGGATTTCCGCATCGCCAGCATCCTGCGCCTCGAAGGCCCAAAGAAATTCGTCCTCCAGGGCGCCGAAGAGGAGGATGGCCTGGCGGACGGCTATCCAAAGTCCCTCGAGCACCTCGGCCGCTTCCAGGCGGTGATCTTCGGCGACGTGGCGGCCGACGCCCTGAGCGCTGACCAGCTTCGCATCACCGAGGAGTTCGTGCGCCGCCGCGGCGGCGGCTTCCTCATGCTCGGTGGCGTCAACTCGTTCAACCTCGGCAAGTACCAGGGCACGCCCATCGCGGCCATGCTCCCCGTGGTCCTGCCCGCGCCTTCGGTCGAATACCGCCAGGTCGAGTTCACCATCCGCCTCACCAGGGCAGGCGAGGAGCACCCGATCATGCTCCAAAGCCCCAACGTGGTGGTGAACCGCGAGGTGTGGCAGAAGGCGCCCACGCTGGTCGGCTACAACCCCCTCGCGGAGACCAAGCCCCTGGCCCAGGTGCTCGCCGTCGAGCCGAAGAGCGGCGCCCCGATCCTCACCATCCAGGACTATGGGGCGGGCAAGGCCGCCGCCTTCGCCACAGGCGGCTCCTGGCACTGGCGCATGGCCGTGCCCCTTGAGAACGAACTCCACGAGAAGTTCTGGAAGCAGCTCATCCGCTGGCTCGCCGTCGGCTCGAAGCCCACGCTGAAGATCGAGACCGACAAGGACCTCTACTCGCTGGAGGAGCCAGTGACGCTTCGGGCCACGGTGCTCGACCGCAAGTTCGAGCCGCTGAACGACGCGGAGGTCACGGTGCAGATCACCGACCCGTTCGGGGCGAAGCTCAAGGACGCCGCAGGCCAAGAGCGGCCGATGAAGCTGAGCTGGACCCTGAGCGAGCCAGGCGTCTACGGGGCCCAGTTCGAGCCGCCCGATGCGGGCGACTACACGGTCGCGGCCACGGCCACGGTGAAAGGCGACCCGCCGCTCGCCGCCGCCACCACCTTCACCGTCGGCGAGACCCTCGACGAGTACACCGACGCCGGTCAGAAGGTGGCGCTCCTCAAGGAGATAGCCAACGTGTCTGGCGGCCGCTACTTCGAGCCGAGCGAGTCACGCGAACTCGTCAAGCTCATCGAGGACTCGGTGGGCGAACGGAAGCAGAAGGAGACGCTGCACGACGAGCACGACATCTGGGACACGCCGCTGTGGTTTGCCCTCGTCGTCGCCGCGCTCTCCGCCGAATGGATCATTCGCAGGCGGGTGTCCCTCGTCTGATTGTCCTCGGTTCCCGGAGTTCGGAGTGCGGCCTTCAGGCCGTATCTTGCGCGTCGTGCGCGACAGACCACGGGCTGAAGCCCGCACTCCGAACATGCGCCGTAATGAGGTGTGAGCCATGGAGAACCTGCTCGACAACAGAAACGTCCTGAGTGATTGGAAGAGCTCGGTCTTGCAGGATTGTCGGTTGAAATCGGCAATCGGCAATCGGCAATCGGCAATGCCCCGCCGTGGCTTCCTCCGCGCGGCGGCCTTGGGCGCCGCCGCGCTCGGCGGCCTGCCGCGCCTGGCCGCCGCGGCCCCCGACAAGGCCGACGCCGACGGGCCAAAGGCCGTCAAGACCGGCACCTTCTACTTCCCGCGGCTCCTCTTCCACGTGAAGGACGAGACGGGCGACCAGTGGAACATCTATCCCGTGGGCGACGTGATCCTGCGCAAGCGCCTGCGCCAGCTCACCAACGTGAACGCGAGCGAGGACCCCATCGTCGTCCGCCTGGCCGACCTGGCGAACACTTGCCGCTACCCGTTCGTGTTCGCCACGTCCGAGGGCTACTTCGACCTGCCCGACAACGAGGCGGCCAACCTCAAGGAGTTCCTCCTCCGCGGCGGGTTCGTCTACGCCGACGACTGCGTGCTGGGGAAGACGGGCGACCGCTTCTTCAAGGACTACGTGCGCATCGTCAACCGCCTCTTCGAGAAGGAGGGGATGACGATGCAGCGCGTGCCTAACGACCACGAGATCAACACCTGCTACTTCGAGTTCCCCAACGGCGCCCCCTTCATCCAGGGCGTCAACCACGGCGCCTGGGCCCTCTTCGAGAAGGGCACGGGACGCATCATGACCTACCTCACCCCCGGCGACCTCCATTGCGGCTGGACCTGCCAGTGGAACACCCCCGAGCAGAACGAGGCCACCCTCCGCATGGGCATCAACATCATCATCTACTACCTCACCCACTAAGAGCTACTCGCTCGATGAAGCCTCTGCAACTGGTCTGGCTGGCCCTCCTGTGCGGCGCCGCGGCGGCCGGGGAGGCGCCTCAGGCCGCGGCAGCGCGCGAGATTCTGGCCGCCGCAGGGGTGAAGGGCGGCCTCGCCGTCCACCTCGGCTGCGGCGACGGTGCGCTCACGGCTGCTCTCCATGCAAACGAACGCTACCTCGTCCATGGCCTCGACACCGACCCCGCCGCCGTCGGGAAGGCCCGTGCCCACATCCGCTCGCTCGGACTCTACGGGAAGGTCTCGGTCGCCACGTTCGACGGCAAACGCCTTCCCTACGTCAACGACCTGGTGAACCTGGTGGTGGCGAGTGGCGAGTGCCAGGTGCCGAACGAGGAAATCCTGCGCGTCCTCGCGCCCAACGGCGTGGCACTCGTCGGCGGAAAGAGGACGGTGAAGCCCTGGCCGAAGGAGATTGACGAGTGGACGCACTTCCTGCACGGCCCGGACAACAACGCGGTGGCCCGCGACACCCGCGTGGGCATTCCGCGCTCCATTCAGTGGGTCGCCGAGCCGCGCTGGGGCCGCAGCCACGAGGAGCTGGCCAGCCTGAGCGCCGCCGTGACCGCCAAGGGGCGCATCTACTACATCGTGGACGAGGCGCCCCTCGCCTCCATCCGCTACCTGAGCAACTGGAAGCTGGTGGCGCGCGACGCCTTCAACGGCACGCTCCTGTGGAAGCGTCCCATCGCCCAGTGGACCGACCACCTGCGGCACTTCCGAGCCGGCCCCGCCCACCTGCCCCGCCGCCTGGTCGCGGCCGGCGAGACGGTCTACGTGACGCCTGGCCTCGCCAGCCCCGTGCTCGCCCTCGACGGCGCGACGGGCGAGACGCTTCGCGAGTACAAGGGCACCGAGCACACGGAGGAGATCATCACCAGCGAGGGCGTGCTCTACCTGGCCGCCGGCACGTCCGAGGCGAACCGCCGCGGCGGCGGCCTCTCCGCCCGCAACGAGCCGGACCCCACGAGTTTCCGCTACCTGACGGCTATCGAGGCCGACACGGCGAAGCCGCTCTGGAAGAAGGACCTCACGAAGGAGAACATCCTCCCACTCAGCCTGGCCGTGAAGGGGCAGCGGGCATACCTCCAGAGCACGGCGGCCATCGTGTGCCTCGACGCGCGGTCCGGCAACGAGGTTTGGCGGACGCCCCGAGCGACGCCCCAGCGGCGGATGAGCTTCTCGGCGCCCACGCTCGTCGCAACCGACGAGGTGGTGCTCTGCGCCGACCGCGACACGGGCAAGGGCGACGAGGGGAAGCCCTCGGCGGGCGCGCTCGAATGGGCAGTCCACGGCTGGGACGAGAAGGGCTTCGCACGCGGCACGACGAGCACGCTCACCGCCTACGCCGCGAGCGACGGCAAGGAGCTCTGGTCGGCGAAGTGCAAGGAGGGCTACAACTCGCCCGTGGACGTCTTCGTGATCGGTGGCGTCGTGTGGGTCGGGCCGGACTTCAAGGGCCTTGACCTGAAGACGGGCCAAGTGGCGCGGCAGCTCGACACTAAGGCCCCGCGCGTGGGCATGACCCACCACCGCTGTTACCGCAACAAGGCGTCCGAGCGGTTCATCTTCACGAGCAAGAGCGGGGTCGAGGTGCTCGGCCTCGAAGAGGGCAGGTGGCTGAGCAACAACAGTTGGATTCGCGGCACCTGCCAATACGGGATCATCCCGGCCAACGGCCTGCTCTACGCTCCGCCCGACGCCTGTGCCTGCTTCCTCACGGTGAAGGCGCCCGGCTTCTACGCCGCGGCGCCCCAGCGCGACAAGAGCGGCCACATGCCGTTCCCCGACCAGCCCGTCATCGAGCGTGGCCCCGCCTATGGGGCAGTCGGCAGTCGGCAGTCAGCAGTCGGCAGTGAGGAGTGGCCGATGTACCGGCACGAT
>VGYV01000151.1 GCA_016872855.1 Planctomycetota bacterium | reverse complement strand
CGTACTACCTGGAGATGGAGTACGTCGAGGGGCCGCTGCTCGAGGAGTGGCTTGCGGGCGGCCCGGCTTTGGCGGAGCGGCTGGAGATCGTCGCCCAGGCCGCCGACGCACTCGACACCGTGCACGCCGCCGGCATCTACCACCGCGACATCAAGCCGTCGAACATCCTGCTGACGCACAGGGAGGACGGTGCGCTCCTGGCGAAGCTGAGCGACTTCGGCCTGGGGGCCGCCGAGGACCAGGACCTGCTCAGGAGCATCTCCGCCTCGCGGACGGAGGGGGTGGCGGGGACTTGGGACTACCTGGCGCCCGAGCTGCGCGGCGGCGGCTCCGCATCGGCGCAGAGCGACCTCTACAGCCTCGGCGTGACCCTCTACCAGGTGGCCGTGGGCGACCTGCAGCGACCGCTGGGCGACTGGGAGCGCGAGGTCGCCAGCGAGGTGCTGCGGGAGGACATCCGCCGCTGCGTGGCGACCGACCCGGCCCGGCGGTGGGGCCGGGCCGGCGACCTGGCCCGGGCGCTGCGGGGCCATGACCAGCGCGCCCGCGAGCTCCGCTCGCGCCGCAGGGCCGCGCGCCTGCGCCTCGTGGCGGGCCTCACAGGCACCTTCGCACTCGTCGTCCTCCTCTTCGGCGGCTACGCCTGGCACCAGCGTGGGGTAGCTCTTGATGCCCAGCGCCGCGAGCGCCGTGCCCGCGACGCCGAGGCCCAGGCCCGCGCCAACGCCGACAAGAACGCGGCACGCGCGAAGCAAGAGGCCGAGACTGCGGTGGCCGTCACCGTATTCCTTCAAAACATGCTCGCCTCCGCGAGCCCGGTCAGCGCGCCGGCTGGCGCCCGGAGGCCCGATGTCACGGTTCGCGAGGTGCTCGACGAGGCCGAGAAACGCGTGGAGAAGGAGGAACTTGCCGCCCAGCCAGTCGTCCAGGCCGCCATCCGTCGGACAATTGCCGTAACCTATGTGCACATCGGCCTTCCGGAGAAGGCCAAGCCGCACGCACTCAAGTCCGTCCAGGTCCTCGCCCAGCTCTTTGGCGAGGAGCACGACGCCACGCTACTCTCGATGGAGACCCTGGGCTACGTGCTCGACGCGCTAGGCGAGTACGCCGAGGCCGAAGAGATTGTTCGACGAGCCGTCGCCGCGCGCGAGAGGATGCACGGTAAGGACGACCCGCTAACCCTCAATGCCTTGGCCATGCTGGGCAACGCCGTGCATGGTGCCGGCAAGTACAAGGAGGCCGAGGCCATCCGCCGCCGTTGCTTCGAGGGCTATCGCCGCGCGAAGGGCAACAACGACATCGAGACGCTTCACGCTCTCGATAGCCTGGCCGTGACCCTTTTTCGACTGGGTAAATTGACGGAGGCCGAGCAACTGCACCGCGAAGCACTCGCCGGCTTCCAACGCGGCCCCGGCCCTGATTACCCCGGCGCGCTCAACGCGATGAACGGCCTTGCCAACGTGTTGATGGCCCAGAAGAAGCTCGCGGCGGCAGAGCAGGCTTACTCAGATTACTTGGCTGCTTCCTCGCGGGTTTACGGGAAGGACCACCCCCATACAGCCACAGTAATGAACTACTTCGGTTGCACTCTGTTTCACCTAGGGCGATTCGCCGAGGCGGAGGGAGTCCAGCGCGATGCCCTCGCCGCCATGCGTCGGCACTGGCCCGAGGGCCACGTGGAGATGTTCCGATGCATGTGTAACCTGGGCGCGGCGCTCGCCCACCAAGGCAAACTCGTGGAGGCCCGACAGCACTTCGAAGAGGCGCTCCCCGGCCTGGTTCGCTTCCTCGGCGAGACCCACCGTGATACGGTCACGGCACGGTCCAACCTCGAGAGCATCCGCAACGCCCTCAACAAGGCTCCAGGCAGAGAACCGCCACCATAGCTCTGCCTATCTCTTGCCGAGCGCGGTTCCAAGGAAGCTGATGACTTGCTGAGGGGGCGGCGCCTCGTGTGAGACGGTGAGCGCGCTCTCGGCGCCTGCGGCCCGATAGCTTGCCACGGCGGGCGCCAGGCGCTTGGCCGCTTCCTCGGGCGGCAGCGGGCGCTTGTTCGGCCCAACAGTGTCCGCCCACAGGAGCGGCCTCGGCGCCCAGAGGGCCAGCCACTGAGCCACGTCCGCCAGCTTCAGCACGTTCGCCGCATACGCCCACTGCGGGAGGGGCAGCGGGTCGTCAATGGCGTAAAGCAGGCTTGCCATCGTGCCCTCGATCACGCCAGCGGAAAGGTCGTCCGACAGGGCGCCGGCCAGCGCTGCGATCAGCCCCACGCTGCCGCGGGCATAGACGGCAACGCTCTCGGCGCCCTTCAGCTTCAAGTAACCCGCGGCGCCGAGCACGTCCCAGGCCTGCTGCGCGAGGAGCGGGCGGCCAAGGAGCACGGCGTCGCTGGCGCAATGGTTGAGTTTCACGGCACCCTCGCCCAGCGCCCGCGGCTCCAAGGCCAGCACGGCGTGCCCGGCGTCCAGCAGCCCCCGAACGACCGGCGACACGCGTGCCGCGGCCTTCCCCCCATCGTCGAGGAATACCACCGCTGGGGCCTTTGCTGCCACCTGCTTCGGGTGGATGAGGAGCGCGGGGACTTCCATCGGCCGAACCACCTCGGTCCGGATGGCGAGGCGTTCGACCTGGTGGCCCTGCCATTCGAACTTGCCCAGCTCCCGCGCCGATGGCCGCGGCCTGACCGGCTGCCTGCCGAGGGTCTCCCAGAGCCGCTCGCGTAGCGCCTCGTCCGGTGGCAAGTACCCTGCGGCAAGGCGTTCGGCTTCGGCCCGGATGAGGTCCATATAGCTTCGGGCGCCTTCGGGCAGCTTACCTTCCTTGAGGCAGTAGAGGTCCTTGCACTTCAGGTCGTCGGGCTCGACCTTTGGCTCGGGGAGGGGGGAGCCGTCGCCCTTGCCGAGGAGCCAGCGGGCGAGCCAGCCGCAGGCGGCCTCGCGCATCGGCTGCGCCCAGCCGTGGGGGAGTTCGGCTTCGAACAGCCGCACGCGGTCGGCGGCATCGTGGAAAGAGTAGACCTTCGCGGCACGCTCGATGGTCTGGCGTGTCCCCGCGATGGGGAAGATGCCGTCCTTTGTCCCGTTGGCTGCGAGGAATGGCCGGGGGGCGTTCAGGCCGATTATCTCGAACTGCTCCATGTGGCGGAGGATGCCGGGCATGTGGTTGCAGATGCAGTGGTCGCCGCCGTCCTTCACCCAGGCGTGGTAAGAGCAGGCGAAGCAGCAGGCAGCGCCCGCGGCGATGCGCGGCTCCAGGGGCATCGCGTAGAAGGTGTTCTCGCCCCCGCCCGAGTTGCCAGTGAGGCCCAGCCGCTTCGGGTCAACGTCGGGACGGCTCACAAGGTAGTCCACCGCGCGAATCGTGTCCCACGTGATGAAGCCCTCATTCGTCCAGCCCACCATGAGGGCGGGGTAGCCGACGGCGTGGGAGTAGCCAGGCAGCTTCCGCTCCCCCTGGCCGATGGGGTCGTAGGAGAGCACGATGAGGCCGTGAGCCGCGAGCGCCAGTTGGCCAGTGCGGTAGAGCGTGTAGTTCTTGCCATCGGGGATCGCGTGGCCTGGCACGACCACGACAGCCGGCTTCCGCTCCGGGCCGCCCTTGGGCGAGTAGACATTGGCGGTGACGTAGAAGCCCGGCCTGCTCTCGAAGACGAGGTTCTCGATGGTGTAGCCCTCGCGTTCGGCTCGGCCGGTCACACGGGCGTTGAGCGGCGTGCGCTCTGGCCACGGCTTGAGGCCGAGGGCGTCCTGAAGGGCGTCGGCGACCCCCTTGCGCCGCCCTGCCCATTCCTCCTTCGAGGCGGGGTCGGTGCGCTTCTCGCACAGGGCCAGGCAGGCCTCGATATTGTAGCGGAGAGCGCTCGCCGTAGCGGGCAGCTTGCCGTCGAACACACGCCACGTGGCATCGTCAGGCATCGGTTGCTTGTCCTTTGTCTTGTCGGGCTGGGCGGCGCAAGCAGCGCCGGCCGCCGGCAGGAACAGCGCGATGGCGAGAATGAGCCGGCTCATGGTGGCCTCCTGCCACGCGAATATAGGCCGGAGCGAGACCGAGCGCAAGCCCTCATCGCCCCACGTTGACACAGGAGCGGGAATAGCGACAATACGAGGTGCCCCAACCCCAGAGGAGAAGGCGATGCTCAAGGAACTGAGGAACGTGTGGCTGTGGATTTCGTCAGGGGACCTGCGCACGGAGTTGCGCCAGCTTGAGGACGAGGGGCGCGACGCCTCGCGGCTGAAGGCCAAGCTCGAACGCCTCGCGGCACTCGGCGACGAGCAGCTCTTCCTGCCCGAGAACCAGGCAAAGGCGGCCGCGCTCCTCGACGCCGCACAGAAGCTCCCCATGCGAAAGGGCTACGAGTTCAACGAGCCGTCCGACCTCGCCGGCATCCGCAAGCTGCGCCCCCGCGGCCCGCGGCGCTTCACGAAGAAGCTCTCCGACAAGGCGCTCCTCGACCGCGTGACGGGCGCCTGGCTCGGCCGCTGCGTCGGCTGCCTGCTCGGCAAGGCGTCCGAAGGCGTCCGCACCGCCGACTTCTGGCCCTTCCTGAAGCTCACGGGCCAGTTCCCTATCAGCGGCTACATCCGCTTCGGCGCCACGGGCAAGGCGAAGAAACAATTCCCGCAGTTCGCCCGCCGCGCCTGGTGCGATGACATCCAGTTCATGCCCATAGACGACGACACGAACTACACGACGACGGGCTACCTGATCGTGAAGCAGTGCGGAGCGGACTTCACGCCGGCCGACGTGGCGCAGTTCTGGATGGGCAACCTGCCGTTGCTCGCCACTTGCACGGCGGAGCGGGTGGCCTACCGCAACGTCGCCCTCCAGATTCAGCCGCCCGCGAGCGGCAGCTTCCGTAACCCGTTCCGCGAGTGGATTGGGGCGCAGATACGCGCGGACGCCTTCGGCTACGTGAATGTGGGGGACCCCGAGCGGGCCGCCGACTTCGCCTGGCGCGACGCCTGCATCAGCCACATCAAGAACGGCATCTACGGCGAGATGCTCATGGCCGCCATGATCGCCGCGGCCCCCTACTCCGACGACCCGGCCGCGCTCATCCAGGTCGGCCTCTCGGAAATCCCCAAGACCAGCCGCCTCCACCGCGACATCGCCGAGGTCTGCGACTGGTATCGCCAGGGCCTCTCCTACGACGACGCCGTGGCCATGATCCACGACAGGTGGGACGAGAAAGTCGGCCACGACTGGTGCCACACAAACTCCAACGCCGCCATCTGCGTCGCCGCGCTCCTCTGGGGCAATGGCGACTTCGGCACCAGCATCTGCCGAGCCGTCCAGCCCTGCCTCGACACCGACTGCAACGGCGCGACCGTCGGCTCCATCCTCGGCATGATGCTCGGCGCCAAGGCGCTCCCCGCGAAGTGGACGGGCAAGCTCCACAACACCCTCAAGACCAGCCTCAAGGGCCACGAGACCGTGGAGATCACGGCCATCGCCCGCGAGACGTTCGAATTGTGCAAGAAGATCCGGAGTTAGCCCGCGAAACACGCGAAAGGACGCGAAAGAGTGGCAGAGGAAGTCCAAGAGCTTGAACATCAACTGAATGACTTTGACCCCCAAGTGCGGAGGCGGGCAGTTCAGGAGCTTGCTTCGCTCGTCGCGGCAGGCAAGATCACCGTCCCGCCCCTCACCGGCGCCGTCAACGTCCACTTCCACACATTCTTCTCCTTCCACTACCTCGACTGGTCGCCGTCGCGGATCGTGTGGGAGGCGAAGAAGACGGGCCTTGACGTGGCAGGCTCCGTGGATTTCGACGTGTTGGATGCGATGGGCGAGATGTTCGAGGCGGGCGAGGTGTTAGGCGTCCGCACCAACGTCGCCCTCGAAACCCGCGTCTTCGCCCCCGAGTTCCCCGACTGGGAGTTCAGCTCGCCCGGCGAGCCGGGCATCCTGTACTTCATGGGCACGGGCTTCACGCGCCTGCCCGAGCCGGGCACGCCTGCCGCCGCCTGCCTCGACGGCATGCGGGCGGGCGCGCGGGCACGCAACGAGGAGATGCTCGAACGCCTCCGCCCCGTCATCGCCCCGGTCGAGGTGGACTACGAGGCCGACGTGCTGCCCCTCACTCCCTCGGGCAACGCGACGGAACGCCACATGCTCGCCGTCCTTGACACGAAGGCGCGAGCGGTGTTCCCCGATGCCGCGAAGCTCGCGGCCTACTGGTCCGAGCGAACCGGCCTGAGCACGGGGGAGATTGGGAAGCTGCTCGGCGACACGGCGAAGTTCCGCACCGCCATCCGCTCGAAGCTGATGAAGAAGGGCGGACCGGGCTACATGCCGCCCGACCCCGCCAAGTTCCCGCAGATTCGCGACGTGGTGCAGATGATCCGCGACGTTGACGCCCTCCCCTGCGCCACCTGGCTCGATGGCACCCGCCGCGGCGAGGCCGACCCCGACGCCCTGCTCGACTGGTTCGTCGGCATGGGCTGCCCCGTCCTCAACATCGTGCCCGACCGCAACTGGAATCTCGCCGACCCCGCCGACAAGGCGGTCAAGACGCAGAAGCTCGCCGAAATCGTCGCCGCCGCCCGCAAGCGTCACCTCCCCTTCTCCGTCGGCACCGAAATGAACAACTACGGCCAGAAGTTCGTGGACACCTTCGACGCCCCCGAGCTTCGCCCCTACGCGGCCTACTTCCGCGATGGCGGCTACATCCTCTACGGGCACACCCTCCTCCAGCGTGCCTGCGGCAAGGGCCTGCTGAGCCCCTGGGCGCGCGAGACCTTCCGCGGCAGCCGCGAGAGGGCCAACGCCTTCTACCTCGACGTCGGTCGCCGTGCCTTCCCGCCGGGGTCCGCGCGCGAGATGCTGGCCGGGTTGCCCGCCGGTTGCGGCCAGCGCGCGATCCTCGACGCGGTGGGGCCACGCAATGAACGAAGCAGGTAGCTCTCAGGGCAGGAGAAGACTCCCAGCGTGGTCATGGGCCGTCGGCGCAGTGCTCGTCGTGGCCCTGCCTGTTGCGCTGCTCTGCTTCCTCATGGGGCGGGCAAGAGAAGAAGGCAAGCTGATCTCGTGCCGCAACCACGCCACCTTCGTGGGGAAGGCTCTGGACGCTCACGTCCTGAAGCATGGTCAGTTACCCTGTGTGCCAGGGATTCCGGGCGAGGACCTGTTCTGCCGAATCGACTTCCACGGGGATAGCCAGAACTGCCACGCCGGCGCACAGGGACAACGACACGGCGGCTGGCAGATGGTCAACGCCTCCCCCAAGAGCTGGGGCAGGATTCTACGGATGATGAAGGGCAGCCGGATTCCCGTAATCTGGTGCGGGAGGGTCCACAGGTCCGCGGGCGGGCGGGGCGACAGGGTTCGAGTGGTCATCGCCTTTGGGGTCTACGACCCGGCCCCCGCCTCTGTGGCGGAACTCATCGCGACCAAAGCGGAGACGGATCCCTCAGGCACAAGGTCCCTGTACTACTTCATCACCTCCATCGTCTACCACATGCCCGAGGAGGAGTTGAAGGCGCGGCTCGCCGAGATCAACGCCATCCTGCGGAAGAACGGCGAGCCGGAGACGCCGCTGGACGTAGAGGGGCGAGAGGACTACTGGAAGCTCGCGGAGCCGTATCAGACGATCCCAAAACCATGACTGAGGGGAGTCGCGCCGAGGCCCCATTGTTGGGGGCCCTCGTGCAGCGGAGAGCCTCAACAATGGAGACCATGGCAGCGCCAGAGCAGGCGTTGGTGTTCATAAGCCCTTGAGGCTACGACACATGCGTGGCAGGAGCGGCCGGGGCCAATGGGCGCATGGGCATTCGACACCTATGCGTGCTACAGGCGCAACAATGGAGAGAATGGGCTGGAACGCGGAGAATCGCCAATCTGCCATACTTGCGCCCTCTTCTGGGGGCGCAAGTATGGGTGGAATGGCGCTATCGGCCAATCCGGGCTCGACTACCGAAGTCCGGCAGTCACGATGCGGCCTAAAGCCAATGGCCCCAGCAGGTTAGGCTTTCTCGGAGGCTTTGTAGGCGACCAGGCAGACGCCGGGCATGGCGGCCTCGGCCTTCTGGAGCTCGCCGAGCTGCTCGTCGGTGAGAGGGGCCGGGCGGAGCGGCGTCTGGTAGGCGAGGATGACGACGCCCAGCCTCTTCTCCAGCTTGGCCACCGCCTTCACCTGCGCGGGCGTGAGGGCGGCGAACTCGACCTCGTCGTGGTGTGGCATCAGTCGGTCCTCCACTGAGGGTCGTGTCGGAACAGGGCAACAAGATCGCTCTTGGTGTTGACGTTTGCGAAGGCGCGCGGGGAGATGCCCTCGGCCGCCACATCCCAGTATAGCACATTGACCGAGTCGAAGAAGCGGCGGATGCGGACGTCGCCGCTTTCGAGCTGGCGGCGGACCGCTGGCAGGCAGTCCTGCGAGTAGGCGGCGTGGAGGGGCTCCAAATACCCGTCCCACGTGGGAACCACCGCATCGGCATCGCTCTCGCGGAGGACTTCAAGCTGTCGGCGGACGACCGTGGCGTCGAGGAGCGGCATGTCGCAGGCGACGAAGAAGCCGAAGGGGCGGGACATGGCAAGAAGGCCGGTGTAGATGCCGCCGAGGGGGCCGGCGCCGGGGATCACATCGGGAACTTGCCGCGTGCCGCGTGCCGCGTGCCGGGAGGAGGCAACGGGAGGGGGAGCGGGGACGCGGGAGGCGGGACGCGGGACGTTGCCCGTGATGCGTGATGCGTGATGCGTGAGAAGAGAAGAGGGAACTGGGCGACCGACCACGAGAACCTCGTCGAAGAGGGTGGCGAACAGGTCGAGGGTGCGTTCCAGGAGGGTGCGGCCGGCGACGCGGAGGGCCGCCTTATCGCTGCCGAAGCGGCGGCTGGCGCCGCCGTTGAGGATCAGGCCAGTCACGTTGTCCCGAGCCCACTCGCTCATCGCACCCGCCATTCCGCCGCATAGACGTTCATCCGCTCCGCGCGTGCGAAGCCGATGAGGGTGAGGTCGGCCTCCGCCGCCAGCTTGACGGCGGCGTCGGTGGGCGCGCCCCGCGAGACGAGGACGGGGATGCTCGCGGGAATCGCCTTCGCCACGAGTTCCAGGCTAAGCCGGCCCGTGACGAGCGCCACCTTGTCCTGCAGAGCGATGCCCTGGCGGCGGCAGGCGCCGATGGCCTTGTCGAAGGCGTTGTGCCGCCCGATGTCCTCCGCGAACGCCACGATCTCCGCCCCGGAGGGGCGGACTCCGGAGTCCGCCCCTCCGGGGCGGAGATCTTCTTCCGCGTCGGAGACGCGGACTCCGAGCCTCGCGCAGCGCGCGATGGCCGCCGCGTGGACGCCGCCCGTCTCGACGTAGACTTCGGAGCGGTGGAGGAACGCCCGCATCGCCGAGCTGATTGCCGCGGCGGGCACGCGGAACGAGGTGTCAGTCTTCCGCCAGCAGTCGAGCGGGTCGTACGGTGTCACATCTTCATTTCGCACATGGCCGCTATGTGCCAAATGAAGATGTGACACCACCGCCGACATGGCCGAGCCGCAGCCCGAGCCAAGGGTGAGGTTCTTCTGAAGCGACTCGACCCGTTCCCGTGGCGGAGCGAAGTCCACCCGCACCTCGCCCTTTTCGGGTGAGTAGGCGATGGGCGGCACAGGTTCGGTCGGCGGGAGCAGCGCGGACGTGACCAGGAGGCCAAGGGCGAGGTCTTCGATGGCCTCGGGCAAGCACTGGAGCCGCAAGAGGCGCTGGCCGCCCACGACGAGGGCGACGGTGCGCTCGCGGACGACGACGTCCTCGACCTCGCTCCGCTCGCCGCCGCGGATGCGCACGACGCGGACGGGTGCCGTCAGGCCGTGACTGCTTCCGACGGCGCGGGCAGCTTCGTCAGCCTCACCGCGCATACCTTCAACTCCGGAATCTTGGCGACTGGGTCGAGGGCGTCAATCGTCAGCACGTTCGCGGGCGCCTCGCGGAAGTGGAAGGGCATGTAGACCATGCCGCGCGGCACGCGGTCGGTCAGGAGCGCCTTGGCCCGCACGGTGCCGCGCCGCGAAGCCACCTCGACCAGCTCGCCGTGCTCGACGCCGAGGGTATCGGCATCGTCGTGGTTGATCTGAATGTCGCCCCCCGGGTACAACTCGTCGAGGCCCGCGCTCTCGCGCGTCATCGTGGCTGTGTGGAAGTGGTAGAGGACGCGGCCAGTGGAAAGGACGAATGGGTACTCGGCGTCGGGCATCTCGGCCGGCTCGCGGAAGGGCGTGGCGTGGAAGCGGCCTTTGCCGCGGGCAAACTTGTCCTTGTGCAGGAACGGCGTGCCGGGGTGGTCCTGCGTCGGGCAGGGCCACTGGAGGCTGCCTTTCTCGAGCCGCTCGTAGCTGATGCCGCCGTAGCTGGGCGTGAGCGAGGCGATCTCGGCCATGATCGCGGACGGGTGGCCGTAGTGCATGTCTCGAGGAGTCCGCCCCTCCGGGGCGGAAGACGTCCGCGTCGGAGACGCGGACTCCATGCGGCGGGCGAGGTCGCAGACGATCTCCCAGTCCTGTCGCGCCTCGCCGGGCGGCTCGACGGCCTTGCGCACCCGCTGCACCCGCCGCTCGGTGTTGGTGAACGTGCCGTCCTTCTCGGCGAACGAGGCGGTCGGCAGCACCACGTGGGCGTACTCGGCGGTCTCGGTGAGGAAGATGTCCTGCACGACGAGGAACTCGAGGTGCTGTAGGGCCTCGCGGGTGTGGTTGGAGTTGGGGTCGGATAGGACGGGGTTCTCGCCCATGCAGTAGAGGGCTCTGATGCGCCCGGCGGCGGCGGCGTGAAGGATTTCGACGACGGTGAGGCCCGGCTTGTCGGGAAGAGTGGCTCCCCAGGCTTTCTCGAACTTCGCCCGCAGCTCGGGCACATCCACCCGCTGGTAGCCTGGAAAGACACTCGGGAGGCCGCCCATGTCGCAGGCGCCCTGGACGTTGTTCTGGCCGCGGAGCGGGTTGACGCCTGTGGCTTCGCGTCCAATGCCGCCGATGAGGAGCGCGAGGTTGGCGAGGGCCTTCACGTTGTCGGTGCCCGTGGCGTGCTGGGTGATGCCCATGGCGTAGACGATGCTGGGCCGCCTGGCGGCGCCGAGCATGCGGGCGGCGCGGCGGATGTCGTCCGCGGGCACACCAGTGGCAAGCTGCGCCACCTCGGGTGTGATGGCCTGGGCCACCTGCCAGAACTCATCGAAGTTCTCCGTGCGCTCGGCGATGAATGCCTTGTTGTGCAGCCCCTCGACGATGATGACGTTCATCAGGGCGTTGAGGAGCATGATGTCGGAGCCGCAGCGCTGGCGCAGGTGCGCCGTGGCGAAGCGGGTGAGCTCGATGCGGCGCGGGTCGGCCACGATGAGGTTCGCCCCATGCTTCGTCACGGCGGCCTTGATGCGGAGGGCGATGATCGGGTGCGCCTCCGTGGTGTTCGAGCCGATCACGAAGATGCAGTCGCTGTACTCCATGCCCGCGTTGGTGTTCGTCATCGCGCCCGAGCCGAATGCGGCGGCCAGACCGGCCACCGAGGGGCTGTGTCAGAGATGGGCGCAGTGAGCGACGTGGTTGCTGCCCACTGCCATCCGCATGAACTTCTGGAAGACGTAGTTCTCCTCGTTCGTGCACTTGGCCGAGCAGAAGCCTGCGATGGCCTCGGGGCCGTGTGCGTTGCGTATCTCGGCCAGGCGCTTCGCCGTGAAGTCGAGCGCCTCGTCCCACGTGGCCTCGACGAGCTTGCCCTCGCGCGCGTAGCCGCAAGCGTCCCGCTTGCGGGCTTCTTCCTCGACAACCGGGACGGTTGTCGCTACGCGGCGGATGAGCGGGGTCTTCAGGCGGTTGGGCGAGCTGACGAAGTCCAGGCCGAAGCGGCCCTTGACGCAGAGCTGCCCATCGTTGGCGGGGTTGGCCTCCTCGGCCCGCACGCGGACGATGCGGTTGCCTCGGACGCCGAGGACGAGTCCGCACCCGCAGCCGCAGTAGGGGCACACGGTCGTGACCTCCCGCGTGGGCGGGAGGGCCTCCTGCTTTGGCAGGAGCGCGCCTACTGGACAGATGTCCACGCACTCGCCGCAGCTCTCGCAGCGCGAATCGCAGATCAGCCCCTCGAACGGGGCGATCTCGGTCTGGAAGCCGCGCTTCACGAAGTCCAGATTGCTCACGCCGCGGACCTCGTGGCACACGCGGACGCACTTGCCGCAGAGGATGCACTTGGAGGAGTCGCGGACGAAGAAGGGATTGCTGTCGTCAATCTTCGGCTTGCGGACGTTACGCGAGACGCGCAGTTCCTTGACCCCGAGGAAGTTGGCGACCCTCTGGAGGTCGCAGTCCTGGTTGGCCCCGCAGGAAAGGCAGTCGGCCGGGTGGTCGGAGATCATCAGCTCGAGGATCATCCGCCGCACCTTGTTCACCTCGTCGGAGTCGCTCTCGACGGCCATCCCATCGGCGGCCCGCGTGGTGCAGGCGGTGGGGAGGCCGCGCATGCCGGCGATCTTACAGATGCAGAGCCGGCAGCCGCCGTAGGGCTCCAGCTTCGGCGAGTAGCACAGGTTCGGGATGTAGATGCCGGCGTCGAGCGCCGCCTGGAGCACGGTGGTCCCCCGCGCCGTCTCGACCCGCTGGCCGTCAATCGCGAAGACAACTTTCTTGTCAGGCATCAGGCTGGGACTCCTGGTCTGGATCCGTCGTCTTCCATTCGTAATCCGTAATCCGTAACCAGAGAGGACAAGAAGCTCTGCGCAGGGTTCGTAGTGCGGGCTTCAGCCCGTATCCGGCGCGAGGTACGGCCTGAAGGCCGCACTACAAACCCCCGCTCCCCTCAGTTGGCCTGTCGCTCCTCGTCTTGTTACGGATTACGAATTGCGGATTACGGATTCTCTCCTGTCCCCTCTCACGCGACCAGGACCGCGTCCACGGGGCAGGCGTCGAAGCAGGCGCCGCAGCGGACGCATCTGTCCTGGAGAATCTTGTGCTTGACCTTCTTCTCGCCCTCGATGGCCTCTGCGGGGCAGACCTTGCGGCACTTGCCACACGCGATGCACTTCTCGGGGTCAATCGTGTAGGCCACCAGGTCGCGGCACACGCGGGCTGGGCAACGCCTGTCCCGCACGTGGGCCTCGTACTCGTTGCGGAAGTAGCGGATGGTCGAGAGCACGGGGTTCGGCGCCGTCTGGCCCAGGCCGCACAGCGAGCCAATCTTCACCGTCCTCCCGATCTCCTCAAGAAGATCAACGTCGCCCTCTTTGCCCTGCCCCTTCGTGATCCGCGTGAGGATCTCGAGCATCCGGCGTGTCCCGACGCGGCAGGGGACGCACTTCCCGCACGACTCGCTCTGAACGAAGTCCAGGAAGTAGCGCGCCAGCTCCACCATGCAAGTGTCCTCATCCACCACGATGAGGCCGCCGGAGCCCATGATGGCGCCGACTTCCTGGAGCGAATCGTAGTCAATCGGCAGGTCGAGGTACTGGGCAGGGACGCATCCGCCGGACGGCCCGCCCATCTGGGCGGCCTTGAACTGGCGGTCCTTGGGGATGCCGCCGCCGATGTCGAAGACGATCTGGCGGAGGGTCGCGCCCATAGGGATTTCGACGAGGCCCGTGTTCTTCACCTTGCCGGCGAGGGCGAAGATTTTGGTGCCCTTGGACTTCTCGGTGCCCATCGAGGCGAAGTGGCTTGCCCCCCGCGTGATGATAGGTGGCACGCAGGCGAAGGTCTCGACGTTGTTGATGTTCGTCGGCTTGTCGAACAGCCCTGCCTGTGCTGGGAAGGGCGGGCGGGTGCGTGGCATGCCGCGGCGGCCCTCGATAGAGCCGATGAGCGCCGTCTCCTCGCCGCACACGAATGCCCCGGCGCCCTGTTTGATCTTCAGGTGAAATGAGAAGCCGCTGCCCAGGATGTTATCGCCGAGGAAGCCGAGCGCCTCGGCGTCGGCGATGGCCTTCGCGAGGTGCTGGATGGCGATGGGGTACTCGGCCCGGCAATAGATGTAGCCGTGGTTGCAGCCGATGGCGTAGGCGCCGACGAGCATGCCTTCGATGATCGCGTGGGGGTCGCCCTCGCACACCCCGCGGTCCATGAACGCCCCGGGGTCCCCCTCGTCGGCGTTGCAGATGAGGTACTTGGTGTCGCCGGCCGAGGCGCGGCAGAGCTGCCACTTCTTGCCCGTAGGGAAGCCCGCGCCGCCGCGGCCGCGCAGGCCGCTGGCGGTCACTTCGGCAATCGCCTGCTCAGGCGTCATCTCTGCCAACGCCTTGGCAATGGCCTCGTAGCCGTCGAGGGCAAGATAGTCCTCGATGCTTTCGGGGTCAATCTGCCCGCAGTGGCGGAAGACCAGGCGGGTCTGGTTCCTGTAGAAGGGCACGTCGCGTTCGAGGCGGACCGGCTGCTTCGTCGCGGGGTCCACGTAGAGGAGGCGCTGGACGACTTCGCCCTTGAGCGTGGCCTGGACGATCTCTGGCACGTCCTCGGCCTTGACGCGGACGTAGAGGATGCCTTCGGGACGGACGGCCAGGAGCGGCCCCGCCTCGCAGAAGCCGTGGCAGCCGGTGCGCTGGAAGCGGAGCGTGGCCGCCAGCTCGGGCAGGGCGGCGAACTCCTTCTGGAGGGCCTCGCGCACGGGCACGCTGCCGAGCGCCCGGCAGCCGGTGTCGCACAGGCACAGGGTGGTGAGCCTGCGGTGCGGCTGTTGGCGGATGCGGTCCTTCAGCGCCGCGAGGTCAGCGGCCGAGCGCAGTCGTTCCATTGGGCTCCTCTGCACGGGCCTGGCGGATGTAGTCGTCAATGACCGCGTCG
>VGYV01000150.1 GCA_016872855.1 Planctomycetota bacterium | reverse complement strand
AGGTCGCCGCGTGGGAGACGAAGCGAAACGCCAAGGGCGCCACGATCAACTGGCAATTCACCATCGAGGATGCCAGGAGAAAGCTCACGAAACTCTACCCATCAGCTCTGTGTTGACAGAGTACTAGGGCTCCCAAGGCCCTCCGAAGCGAGCGCTGGGGCTGGCCGCCGCCAAGCGGCCAGCCCCGAGCCGCTCCGCGCGCTATTGCGCGGCCCGCCCTGCCCATGTGGCAGCTTCTCCACCGATGAAAGGAGTGCCCAATGATACTCCGCCGCATCGCCCTGCAGCTTCTCGCCCTCGCGCCGCTGGCGCTGTCAGCCGGCTGCTCGTTCTACGGCCTCAAGGGGAACGGCCCGGCGCCCCGAGAGAAGTGCACCGCTCTCCTCAAGGACGAGCCTAAGCTCGTCGAGGAATGGAAGCAGCAGGCATTCAAGCCCTCAATGATGTTCCTCGGCTCGGGCACGGTGCACGTGCGCAAGCCCTTTTGGGGCCCGCTGAAGGGTTACACCGAACACCGGTGGCTGACGCCCAACTGGGCGATCCTGGCCGGGCCACACGAGCAGTGCTCCTTCCTCGAACCCCCCGAGGCGGAGAAGCAGTCGAAACGCTCCATCGTCCACCGCTACGCGGGGTGGGGCATCCTCTTCCCCTTGTTTGCGCGTTTCAGCGAGGCGTCGTACGACTACCCCAGCGGGGACACCCTGTGGCTCACACGCGACACCATTGTCACGGCGTTCCTCTACAGGCACAACGTCACGGTCCAGCCCGCCGGGGTGTCGTGGGCCGGCGTGAAGAAGGGCCTGTCGCTGGAGTGCCTCGACAGGAGCAAGCCCCTCAAGGACATGAAGTACGACCGCATGAGTTCGACTTGCATCGCCCTGGGCCTTGTCGCCTGGGGAACCAAGAACGGCCGGGCCTATGTCCAGTTCGCCTGGATCCCCATTCCGCTCGGCAACGTGAAACAGGACAACTGAGGAAGGAGACAACCCCATGCCCGTCGTGTGGCGGGTCTGCGGGCCGCTCGCATGCGCCCTGTTGCTTGGACTCGCCGGTTGCTCCTCGGCGGCGTTCTACAAGCTCCCCACCCGGCAGGAGATGACCGCGAAGACGACCCAGGCCCTGGTCAGGGAATTCCATGACCTTCGAGCCTACCGCCCGAGCGCTGCGCGGTACATCTTGACCCCGGTCTTCGACATGCCCCCCGTTGACCCCCTCATTGAGGCCTGGGGCGAGCCGCAGTCGAGGAGGCTATCCTGGGTGAACCTCATCCCGGCTTTCATCGTCTTCCACCCCACGTGGGTATACAGGTGGGAGTTCACTGACAAGGAGGCAGTCGCTGTCGTGGATTGTCCCTTGCTGTTCGGCTACCAGCCCCACGTCTGGAGCCTGCGACTGCGCGACCGGGGCAAGTAGGCACCCCCAGGGGCGGACCGCCGACTGCCTGTCGGCTGCGCGACCGATGCCCCAGCTTCCGGCCGTGTCTGGGGGTGGTCGGCCATGCCGAGAGCGCAAGCCGCATGCCGAGAACGCAAGACGTCCGGCGTTGACTTCATGGACGCTCGACGACAGGGGCAGTGCCGACGCGCGGGCGGATGGGCAGCTCCTCGATGCCCGGGAAATCAGGGTCGGGCATTGCACGTATCTCCTCGTCGCCGTTGTAGGGGCAGCAGGCATCCACCCAGGCGATGAGGCGGTGGAGGCTCTCGGGGTCCACCTTCACGTCGTTGTGCTTGCCGCTCATGGCGTTCTCTATAAGTCTAGATTTGTAGGATAGATAGGTCATCGGACGGAACGTGGCATAGGCCCGCGGGTCGTTCTGCGATGGGTCTATGGATTCGACGGGGAGCGCGCAAGCAGCGCCGTAGCCCGGCCGGCCGCCGCCCACGGGATTGCCCCAACCTGCCGCGCCCACTAGAGTTAGGTACGGCTCCTTGAAGACGCTGACGCCTGGGCGTAGCGTGAGGTCGAGCTTCGGTCGCGCCTTGCCCTCGCCCTGGTGGCACTTGCCGCAGTGCTTGTCGAGAACAGGCTGCACAAGTCGTTCATAGCCAATGCTTTGCGTCCCCCACGGGGGCGGCATCAGCTCGTTCGGTGGACGCGAAGCCGCCCTGCCGGCCTGGGGTGCGGGGGAGGCGCTGTGCATCTCGTGGCAGCCGAGGCAGCCGCGGACCTCGCCCGGCATGACGCCGGTGAAGCTGCGCATCGTCTGGAGGCAGCGGCGGTGCTCGTCGAGGAGTTGGAAGTGTAAAGCCTTGCCAGCAGGGACTTTGAAGTGAACCGAGCCATCGGCTTCGACGGGCACCTCGCTGAGGATTCGCTTCACGCCCTCCTCCTGGACGATGGAGACGGGCGGCCCCGAATTGCGATAGGTCTTCCGCCAGGTCGAGTAGGTCTTGTGGTCCATCTGCCACACCCGCAAGTACTTAACGCTGCCGCGAGGGAGGTCAGGGACGCCCTGATAGATGTCGGCGCTGAAGAACGCGCCGCCCTCGACCGGCTTGCGGTCCTTGCCCGTGCCTGGCCAGGCCACGCGGTCGGGCTGGATGGGCGGGGCGGGGCGTGGGCGTAAGGGCATGGCGTGTAGGATGTTATGGATGCCTTCGTAGATGAGTTCGCGGTTGCCGTGAACGTCCATCAGATAGAGCCGGAACTTGCCGCCGCTGCCGCAGGCGGAAACCAGAAAGTCTTGCTCCGAAAGGGGATATGGCGTCTTGTAGCCCGTGAAGCGGCCGGAGGGATGGTAGTCGGGGGCCTCGATGGGGTCGAGGGGCGGGTTCGAGCACTCGGCCCAGCGAAGGTCGGCGGTGACTTTGGTCAACCCGTCGGGGAAGTTGCGGCCCCTCTCGGGGTCCACGATGCCGAGGGAGCCGTTCCACCACTCGTGGTGGCCGACGCCGCTAAACATCACGCGGCGGCTGTTGGGGATGGGCATTGGCTCGGAGAGGTGGTCGGGCCACACGCTCTGGTTGCCCCAGAAGACGGAAGTGCCAGTGCCGTCTTGATTTGTGACCCAGAGGCTCTGGACGCGCCAGAGCGGCTTGTCCGTGTACTCCCAACGGGAGTAGATGATGCGGCCATCGGGCAGGAGGGCAGGCGTCCAGTCGGGCTCGCCGCCCATGCTGATGAGGTAGATGTTGCGGCCATCGGCGTCGCAACGTGCCAGTATGTATGAGTATATGAACGGCCCGCAGCGGACGTAGGAGTTGCCGCGGGTGGTGACGAACATGATGTGGCCGTCGGGCAGGTAGATGGGATCGGCATCGTCGTAGTCGCCGGCGGTCAGTTGCCGCAGGCCGGTGCCTTCCACGTTCATCTCGTAGAGGTGGAAGCTCTTGTCGTCAAAGGCTTTATAGCAGAAGAGCACCCGCCTGGCGTCGAAGGAGAGGTCGGGGCGCCAGAAGGAGCCGGGCTTGTCGGGGGCAAGCTTGCGGACAGTGCCGCCGGGATGGAGGCCGTCGAGGGTCAAGAGGCGTCCGCCGGGGGTTGCCC
The DNA here is from genome assembly GCA_016872855.1 of Planctomycetota bacterium. Lineage (GTDB taxonomy): Bacteria > Planctomycetota > PUPC01 > DSUN01 > DSUN01 > DSUN01. The sequence goes on along the minus strand of VGYV01000150.1, from coordinate 11,320 downwards.
AGATGCCCATGCGGTGGATGGCCTCGTGCCGCGTCTCCGGCCCCGTGGGATAGGGCTGGTCAACGAAGAGGAGCCGGGAGAAGTCGAGGACGGGGTTGCGAAAAACGACTCGGCGCTTCACTTTTCGAACGGCGATGTAGATGCCGCGGACCTCGGGATCAATGTCGGCGTAGGCCGATGCGGCGTCCTCGGGGCCGCCCAGGCCGGCGATGCGGCCCCACGGCGCGGCGCCGAGGGGTGCGGCCACGAGGGCCTTCGGCCAGGCCGAGTCGTCAAAGCCCGGCTCCTGCCAGCCCTGTCGCTCAGCCTTCTCGGCCCGCCACGAGGCGTTGGAGACGACGGCCATCGGCTTGCCGTCGGCAAGCGTGATGGGCAGGAAGGCGATGAGGCCGGCGGGGTTCTTCCCCGAGAAGGGGTTGTTCTGGGCGCGGACGGCCAGGACGTTTCGCCCGGGCTTGAGGAGCTTTCCGACGGCGAAGGCGACGGCCCGCTGCCAGGTGTCGTTTGAGCCGAGGCGGGTGCCGTTGAGGAATGCCTCGCAAGCATCGTCGGCGGCGATGCGGAGCTCGGCGGCGCGGGCGGCTGCGGGGAGGTCGAATGTGCAGCGGAAGAAGCGCACCTCGGCGGGCGCATCCTCGACCGGCTTGCCCTCGGGGAACCAGATCCAGCTCGGCAGGCCGGTTGCGACATTGGCGACTGGCCGCTCCGCCGTGCCCTTCGCCGTCAGCTCGGCGAGGCGTTTCTCAAGAGCCGCCAACTCGGCCAGTTCGGCCGCGAGATCGGGCGGCTTCGGCTCCCGGGCGAGACGCTGGGCCAGCTCCCGCGCCCAGGCGACCTCCTTCGCAGTGCGCGCGAGCAGCGGCTCGCCCATCGCCTGGAACAGCCAGTCGCGTTCCAGCGCCCCTTCGGCCTCGGTCTCCGTGAGCGTGCGGGTCTCGGGCGTCGTCGGCGTGCCGAAGATGGGCGGCAGATAGATGCCCGGCTGGTTCAGCGCCCGCACCTGCTCGCGCGTGAGCGGCTTGCCCTTGCCCGCCGGCTCCGCCGCGGCGCAGAGGCCGAGGGACGCAACAAGCACTGCCGCAACGAACTCGCCTCGGCTTCTGCGCACCGCAGGCGCTCCCAGGCTGGGGCGTGATGAGCGTGACCCAGTTCAGGGTGTCGCCCTGTTCGGAGTCCCGCCTTCAGGCGGAAGGACGCAGAGGAAGACCGCCTGAAGGCGGGACTCCCAACGAGTGGGTCCTCACGAGTGAACACCGTACCCCCTGTATAGCACAAGCCGAGCCGCGTGGCAACCGTGTCCTGGTGGCGACCTTCACTTGACGCTGCGGCCCCGCCGCGCTAGACAGTAAGTGTTGCGGAACGGCGTAGGGGCGGGCGGCTCGCCTGTCCACCTTTCGGGGAAGGCGACAGACGAGCCGTCTGTCGCCACGATCGCCGGAAGTGGGAGCATGGGCATGAGGGGGGTTTGGGAGGCTGCGGGGGCGGAGGCGCGGCGGGTGCGGCTGGGGGTGGTCGTGCTGGCGCTCGGGGGGGCGGTGTGGGCCGTGGTGCTGCGGTTCACGACGGGGCTGAGGGCGCCGCTGTGCGACCGGCTGCCTGTGACGGTGGGCCTGGTGCTCGCCATCGCCGCGCTGGCGCTGCCCGTGGTGTCGCTGGCGGCGGATGGCTCTCTCCCTCGCCTCGCGGCTCGACGCGGCGGGCGTTTGCCCCGGTTGCCATTCCTCACGGCGAAGTGGCTCGCGTGCGTGGGGGCGTGGGCGGTCGTGGCCGTCTGGGCGTCCGGAGTGGCGTTGGTCCTATCGCCTTCGGCGGAGGCTCTTCGGGAGTGGGTGCGGCTGCTGGATGGCGGTTGGCTATGGGTGCTGCTGCTGTTCGCGGGCAGCTTCTTCGCCTCGGTCGCGATGGGCCGGGCCGCGGCGGCGGCCGCGCTCGGGGCCGTGTTCGGCCTGCTGCCGCCCCTGGGCATGTGGGGCGTCTTCGAGCTGCCCGTCGGGGCGCCAGGCGGGCACGGGACGAAGGCGCTCGTGGGCGGCGTGGCGACGCTGTGGGTGTTCGGGATGGCGCTCCTCGCGTTCCCCGCGCGGTTCGCGACGCCCGCAACCCGCTGGGCGAAGCTGTTGGTTCAGGCGAGACTCGGCGCCTGCGTTGCCGCGGCCGGCTTGTGCATGGCCCTCGTGGCTCCGATGGCCGTGCTCGTCGCCTGCCTGCGCCTCGGGCCGGGGGACGCGGACCGGTTCCAGAGCCCCCAGCTCTCCCCTGACGGGCGGCTCCTGGCCTTCTTCGTGTATCTCAAGGGCTGGCCCCTGGATTCGCAGGACTTCCGGGCCTACGTGCTCGAGACCGAGTCGGGCCGGCTGCGCGGGCTGACCTGTCTGCGGAGCAGCGGCCTGGTGGCCCAGCACCCCTGGTCGCCGCAGGGCCGATACCTGGCGTACTGGACGTTTCCCGGCCCGTTCGGCAAGGCGTGGCGCCGGCTTCGCCGTGCCGAGGAGCAGGGGGAGACAGGCTACGCCATCCTCGACACCCGCACCGGCGAGCGGCACGAGATGCGCTTCCGCGATTACTTCGCCCACTGGAGCTGGGCTGAAGAGGGCGTGATCTCAGTGTGGAGCACCACATCACCGCGAGTAGGCCCAGTGGCGCGCAGGCAGTACCTGGAGGAGCGGTACGACGTTGCCTCGCGGACGTGGGCGGAAGCAGCGCGTGGGATGAGCTGGGAGGCGTTCAAGGCCAGGGCGCGGGGGGCGGGACGGTGGCGGGAGGAGGCGCTGCCCGGCGCGACCGCGGAGACAGGCTTCTGGCAGCTTGACGACCCGAAGGGGCGGGGCCTGTCGCTCGTGGCGCGACCGCTTACCTCGCGGCAACAGCCGGGACGGACCCTCGAGCTGCATGGCGGCCCCGGCGGAGTGAGGCGGCTTGGAGAGACGGACGCGCTCGATGACGAGCGATATGCGTTCTCTCCCGCAGGCCGCTGGCTGCTCTTTCACGCGCAGGATGCCTCCTGGAAGGTGGACGCCTGGCTGCTGAACATCGGGAATGAGGAGCGGCGGAAGCTGGCCGGCCCGGGGCAGGCGCTCGAATGGCAGCCGCGGTTCACGCCCGACGACACGCGGCTCGTGTGGCTGCCGGGGAGTGCGGTGGTGCGGCGGGCCGGCGGCGAGGAGCCCGAGCTGTGCTTCTACGTGCAGGACCTGCCCTCGGGCGCGCTGCGGCGGGTTGACCTGCCCGGCCGCGGCGCCGTGGAGCCCGAGAGCGTCCAGTTCGCCGGCCCGGACAACGCCTGTCTCTACTTCATCCGCGAGGTCCGCCTCTGGCGCGTGCCCCTCAACGGCAGCGCCCCGGAGCCGTTGTTCCCCCGTTGACGAGTTCCTGTTCTGGGGCGGTGCCGGCGCCTTGCGGCCCTTGCCTTCCCCACCAGGTTGCGCTAAGCTGCCGCACGAAGGAGCGAACATGAGGATACGCCGTTCCCTCATTCTGCTGCTGTGGTCAGGCGTCGCCCTCGCCGCCGCACCGCGCCAGGAGCTGAGCCTCAATGGCGAATGGAACTGCACGGTCGAGTCGGGCAAGTGGAGCAAGGCTGCTGTGCCAGGCTACCTGAGCGGCGTGGATGACCAGGTGGCCATCTTCTGGCGCGACTTCGCCGTGCCCGAGGCGATGAAAGGCCAACGCCTCAAGCTCCGCTTCGGCGGCGTCAAGTTCAACAGCACCATCCTCGTCAACGCCAAACAGGTCGGCAGACATTTCGGCGGCTACGAGCCTTTCGAAGTGGACATCACAGACGCTGTCTCCTTCGACAAGCCGAACCAGCTCGCCGTCGTCTGCCACACCTGGGCGGGCGTGATGACCGAGGGGCCGAAGCAGTTCAGCAAGGCCGGCGGCTGGGACCAGGTTCGCGGCGCCCCCCGCGACCGCATCCTCGCCCCAATCGGCGGACTCTACGGCCTCTACGGCATCTGGGACGACGTGACGCTCGTCTCCCACCCCGCCGTCTACATCAAGGACCTCTTCATCAAGCCCTCCGTCCGCAAGGGCGAGCTGGTTGTTGACTACACCCTCGCCAACGAATCGGGCGCCGACGCCGAAGTCGAGCTTACCGCCGCCGTCGCGGGCGCCATCTCCCTCCCCAAGGCCACCGTCAAAGTCCCCGCCGGCAAAACCGCTACTGCCACCCTCAAGGCCCCCTGGCCCAAACCCCGCCTCTGGTCCCACGCTGACCCCCATCTGTATTCTCTTCAATCTGGAATCCGTAATCTGGAATCTGGGATACGCGACAGCGTAGCGTCGCGGTTCGGCTTCCGCGAGTTCTGGTGCCAAGGCCCCGACTTCTACCTCAACGGCTCGAAGATTCACCTTCTCGCCTCCAGCGGCTGGCCGCCCCACCGCCCGCAGACGCGCGAGGAGATCGCCGCCTTCTGGCGCGGGCTCAAGGCCTGCGGCTGCGTCGCCTTCCGCACCCACACCCAGCCCTGGCCCGCCGCCTACTACGACGTGGCCGACGAGCTCGGCCTCCTGATGATCCCCGAAGGCGCCGTGTGGAACGACGACGAGGTCTATCGCGTCAACGACCCCGCCTTCTGGGACAACTACGCCGCCCACCTCACCGCGATGGTGGGCAGCCTCAAGAACCACCCATCCGTCGTCATGTGGAGCCTCGAGAACGAATTCACCGGCGGCCGCGTCAACGACAACACGCCCTACCCCAAAGAGCAACTCATCCGCCTCGGCAAGCTGGTCAGGCAGCTCGACCCCACACGGCCCATCATGTATGAATCGGACGGCGACCCCGGCGGCGTGGCCGACGTCATCGGCATCCACTACCCGCACGAGTATCCCGACTACACCTGCTGGCCGAACGAGGGCTACTGGCTCGACAAGCCGAGCCCTGGCAGCGGGGGCGGCGGCATCTTCCTCAACGGCGAAAAGGCGTTCCTCTGGAAGCGCGACAAGCCGCTCTACATCGGCGAGTTCCTCTGGGTGCCCTCCAGCGACCCCGCGCCGCATACGGTCTTCTTCGGCGACGACGCCTACCGCGACTACCACCGCCACCGCAACCTGGCGAAGGCCGAGTGCTGGAAGATGCAAATCCTCGCCTACCGCGTCCAGGGCGTCAGCGGCATCTGCCCCTGGACCGTCACCGAGGGCGGCCCGCTCGACGACACGAACCCCCTCTGGCGTGCCCACAAGTGGGCCTACCAGCCCATCGCCGCCTACTGCCTCGACTACGACACCCGCTTCTACGCCGGCGAGAAGGTGAACCGCCGCATCGCCGTCTTCAACGACACCCTCGATCCTTCCAAGCTCACCCTGTCCTGGACCCTCTCACTTGGCGGCAAGACCGTTGCGGAGGGTGGCGAGAAGCTGGAACTTGGCCCAGGCGGCCAGCAGGCGCTCACCGTCGCTGTGCCCATGCCGAGCGTCGGGGAGCGCACGCCAGCACAATGGAGGGCGACCCTCGACCGCAATGGCCGCCGCGTCTTCGACGAGACGCACGACTACGCCGTCTTCCCGCGCCCCTCGCTCCCCAAGCTCATGGCCCGCATCGGCCTCTACGATCCGAACGGCGCCACGCGCAAGCTCTTCGAGTCCAATGGCCTCGCCACTGTCCCCGTCGAAGCGCTCGACAAGCTGCCATCGGGCCTCGACGTTCTGGTCATCGGCGCGGGGGCATTCGAGGAACGCCCGAAGGACCCGCCCGTGATTGGGCGCGTCGCGCCCGAGCGCGAGGCGCTCCAGCGATTCGTCACTCTCGGCGGCCGCCTCCTCGTCCTGGAGCAGGCGGCCTACCCCGAGGGCCTGTTCGACCTCAACCTCACTGCCCATGCTTCGACGATGGCTTTCCCGCAGTGGCCCAGCCACCCCGCCCTGGGCGGCGTGGAGCGCGACGACCTGAGGTTCTGGCGCGGCGAGCACCTCGTCGCTACGAGGGAGCCATCGCGCCCGGCCAGCGGAGCGTCGTTGCTCCTCGTTGTTACAGGCTCAGCAGGGGGTCTCGACCACGCGCCTCTACTCCAACGCCCGTCGGGCGGAGGCTACGCCTTCTTCTCCCAGCTCAAGCTCGTCGAGAAGTTCGGGACCGAGCCGGCCGCGGCCCGCATCCTCGCCAACCTCCTGGAACACCTCGCGACGCGCCGCTCGGCGACGCCAAAGATGGGGGCCATCGGCGCCTCGAAGGAGTATCTCGCGCACCTTCGCGGCCTTGGCCTCCGCGTCGAAGACCTCACGGGCAAGCTCGACAAGATCCTTGCCCCGTCCTACTTCGTCATCATCTGCCGGGGCGAGACGGAGGAGTTCGCGGGCCTGCGTAGATACCTCGACATAGGCGGCCGTTTGCTTCTCCATCGGTACCCGCCGAAGGCATTCCCCCGCCTCGGCCGTGAGCTTGGGCTGGGCGTGGAACTCAAGCCGTACGGCGGCGTAGTGGGGAAGGCCGAGGGCGACCCACGCCGCGGCATCCTCGGGCGGGCGGAGTACGATGTGTCGCTCCTCGAGCTGCTGCCGCGCGAGGACCTCTACTGGCTCGGTGACCACCACGGCATCGCCTGGGCCGACACGCCGCGGGGCAATGGCGTGGTTGACGGGGTCGTGGTTCTCCCAATTGATCCCAATCGGGCCGCCGCATTCGAGGTCGAGGCCTGGCAACTCGCCGGCCACATTGTCGAGCGGCGGCCGCCTGCCGTCGTCTTCGCCACCAACGGCTCCGCCACGGGCGAGGTCGAGTTCCCCGAGACGGCCACCTTCGTCCTCGGCCTCGTCGCCAGCGGGACGCCCTGCGGCGGCGTCTATCCCGTCGCCCAGGTCACCATTGACGGCAACCCCTTCGGCACGGTGTCCGTCGAGGGCAGGGAGCCGGGAATCCACACGGTCTTCGGCGCCATCGAGAAGGGCCGGCACAAGGTCTCCGTGGCCTTCGTCAACGATGCAAGCAGCCCGACCGAGGACCGCAACCTTCTGGTGGACAAGCTCCTCATCGCTCTGTTCCGGGACGAAGCCAGTATCGTTCCCCTCACCACGCCGCCAGCCGTGGCTCTGCTGCGCCGGGAGCGCGGAACGGTGCTCATTGACCAGCTTCGTTGGGACACGGAGGAGCGGAACGCCCGCAAGGCGGCCCGTTACGCCTCGACGCTTCTGGCGGCCCTCGGCGGCGACTTCGCCGACAGGCCCAGTTGGGCCATCGAGTGCGAGACGATGTCGCCCCAGCCCGACATGCCCTGGTTCAGCCGCCAAGGCTCCACTGCCAACTTCGGCTGCAACGGCTGGATCAAGACGCCCATCGAGGTGGCCGCGGCGGGACGCTACACGATGGAGGTCGTGGCCGGCGGAACTCCCTGCCAGGGGGCCTATCCGCACATCGAGGTCCGCATTGACGGCAAGAAGGCGGGCGAGGTGCAGCTCACGGGCGGCGGACTTCGCCCCTATCCCGTCGCCATCGAGCTGCCCGCCGGCAAGCACGAGCTGGCGCTTGCGTTCACGAATGATTTGAATGTGGGGGGAGAAGATAGGAACCTGACTTTGGACAAAGTGGTCTTCTACAGGGAATAGCCACGAGCGGCGAGCTTCGAGCCGCGAGCCCTCGGAGTGCAGAAGCTCGCCGCTCGTGGCTCGCGGCTCGCGGCTGAAGGGCCAAACTGAATGATCACCGATGAGCAATGTCGAGAGTTGGAGCGCCAGGCAAAGCAGATTCGCTTGACGCTCATCAGGATGATGGGCTCGGGCAAGGCCCATCATTTCGGCGGCTCGCTGTCGTGCGTCGAAATCCTCACCGCGCTCTACTTCTACAAGATGCACTATCAGGAGGGCGAGCCGGGGCACGACGACCGCGACAGGCTGATCCTCTCAAAAGGCCACGCCGTGCCCACGCAATACGCCTGTCTCGCAGCCCTCAGCGTGCTGAAGCCCGAAGAAGTCCCTTCGCTCAAGACCCTCGGCTCGCGGCTCCAGGGGCACCCCGACGTGCGGAAGACGCCCGGTCTCGAGGCCCCGACCGGCTCACTCGGCCAGGGGCTGTCGTTCGCCAACGGCCTCGCCCTCGCCGCGCGGCTCGATGGGGCGGCGCACCGCATCTACGTGCTCCTCGGCGATGGCGAGCTCGACGAGGGGCAGGTGTGGGAGGCCGCGATGACGACAGCACACTACCGCCTCGACAATCTCACAGCCTTCGTGGACCGCAATGGCCTTCAGGCCCAGGGCGCCACGGAAGCGATGAAGCGCCTGGACTCGGTCCCCGCCAAGTGGGCCGCCTTCGGCTGGAATGTGCTCCAGTGCGATGGCCACGACCTGAGTGCTCTTTGCAGTGCCCTCGATGAGGCAACAGCCGTTCGCGGTCAGCCGAGCGTCATCGTCGCCCGGACGGTCAAGGGCAAGGGCGTCTCGTTCCTCGAAGGCCGCTACCAATACCACAACGCCGCGCTGAGCGCGGGGGAGGCGGCGCGAGCCCTGGAGGAACTGGAGCAGCGAGGCACAGAACACACGGACTGACACGGACGAACACGGACACCCTGCCCTTGTCCGTGCCTGTCCGTGTTCGTCCGTGTTGCCCTTTGACACTGGGGATCCCCATGAGCACGCCAGCGAGGGAAGCCACCCGCGACGCCTATGGCCGCGCCCTCGCCCGCCTGGGCGCGGTCGAGCCGCGCATCGTCGCGCTCGACGCCGACCTGTTCCGCTCGACCCGCACTAGTCTCTTCGCCGAGCGATTCCCCGACCGCTTTTTCGAGATGGGCATCGCCGAGCAGGACATGGTGAGCACGGCGGCGGGCCTCGCGATGGCGGGGAAGATCGCCTTCGCCAACAGCTTCGCCGTCTTCATCACCGGGCGGGCCTTCGACCAGGTGCGGCAGCAGGTGGCCCTGCCCGCCCTCAACGTGCGCCTGTGCGGCTCCAGCGCCGGCCTCACCCTCGGCGCCGACGGCGCGACCCACCAGAGCGTGGTGGACGTTGCCCTGATGCGCAGCCTGCCGAACATGACCGTGGTCGTGCCCTGCGACGGCCCGGAGACCGAACGGGCGGTCGAGGCCTCCCTCACCCACCAAGGCCCCATCTACCTGCGTCTGAGCCGCTACGAAACGCCGGCGTGGACGAGCGACGTGACCGACTTCGCCATCGGCAAGGCCATCCGTCTGCGCGAAGGCCGCGACATCACGATTGCGGCCTGCGGCGTCATCATGGGCGAGGCCCTCGCCGCCGCCGGCCTTCTGGCGAAGAAGGGCATCTCGGCCGAGGTCCTCGATGTCCACACGATCAAGCCCCTCGACACCGACGCCCTCCTCGCCTCCGCCGCCAAGACGGGCCGCGTACTCACCGTCGAGGAGCACAGCATCATCGGCGGCTTGGGCAGCGCCGTGTGCGAGGCGGTCGCCGAGCGGGCCGAGAGCCGCATCCCCGTCCGCCGCCTGGGCATTCGCGACACATTCGGCGAATCGGGCACGGCCGATGAGTTGCTCGAGCTTCACCGCCTCACCGCGCCGCATATTGCTTGCGAGGCGGAGGGCTTGTCAGGAATCCGTAATCCGTAATTCGTAATCCGTAACCAGAAACGGAAGAGTGAGCGCTCCTCCTTCTTCTCTGGTTACGGATTACGGATTACGCATTACGGATTGAGGAAGAGGAGAAAGTCTTTGAAAGCCCTTGTGTACCGTGGGCCTCGAGACCTTCGTGTGGAGGAGCGCCCCGACCGGCCTCTTGGCCCCAAGGACGTTCGTCTCGCCGTCAGGGCCTGCGGCATCTGCGGCTCCGAACTCCACGCCGTGCTCGCTGCCCAGGAGCGCCGCAAGCCGGGCATCGTCATGGGGCACGAGTTCGCGGGAGAGATTATCGAGGTCGGGTCGCAAGTGACCGCCTACCGCATCGGCGACCGCGTGGCAGTGCAGCCCCTCACCCATTGCGGGCAGTGCGACCTTTGCCGCGCCGGCCGCCCGAACGCCTGTCCGAACCGCACGCTCTACGGCATGACCTGGGGGATGCCGGGCGGCTACGCCGAGAGAGCTATCGTCACCGAAGACCGCTGCTTCCTGATCCCTCCCCCAACCCCTCTCCCTTCCAGGGAGAGGATGCCCGCCGCAGGGCGGGCAGGTGAGGGTGGGGCTGCGACGGAGCCCAACCCTCCCCTTACCCCTCCCTGGAAGGGAGGGGAGGTCCCGTATGAGGTGGCCATCCTCGGCGAGCCGCTGGCCGTGGCCCTCCACGCCCTGGGCCGAGGCCCGACGACCCCGGCACGGTCGGTCGCCGTCATTGGCACGGGCACAGTCGGCCTCCTCACCCTGGTCGCCCTTTCGACCCTCAAGCCCGAGCGGGTGTTCGCCACCGACAAGGTGGCGTGGAAGCTCGAGCTTGCGAAGGGCCTCGGCGCAACCACGCTCCTCGCCGGCCGCGACGACGTTCGCAGCGCCATCCGCGACGCCACGGGCGGCAAGGGAGTTGATTGGGCCATCGAGGCCGTGGGCGTGGAGGAAACCGTTGGCCTCGCTCTCGACCTCACGCGCCCGGCGGGGCACCTGACCCTCATTGGCAACGCGGAGCCCCACGTCGGCATCAGCCTCCACGCAATCGTCCAGGGCGAGCGCACCCTCATGGGCTCCTACGGCTACACGGACGCCGATTTCCGCCGCGGCCTGGAGCTCGTGGCCGCCGGCCTCGTGCCCCCGGCCCTCATCGCCGAGCGCCGCGTCACCCTCGACTCCGCCCCCGCCGACCTCGTGGCCCTGGCCACGGGCGAGTGGTCGTGCATCAAAGCCGTGCTCACGCCTTGAGCCCATCGCAGTCGCTTCTTGACTCGCGGGATGGCGAGAGTAGAATAGCGTTTGGAAGGCCCGTAACCAGGAGGTCAACTATGGTCAAGACAGAGGCGGCCTTGACAGACGACGCCCTCTCCCTCCCCGTGGAAGCGAGGATCCGGCTCGTTGACAGGCTGCTCCAAAGCCTGAACTCGCCAACGCAGAACGAGATCGAGGAAGCCTGGGCCAAGGAGGTGGACCGCCGTATCGCACAAATCGAACGAGGCGAGGCCAAGCTGGTGCCCGCCGAAGAGGTCTTCGCCAAGCTCCGCAGGAAGTACCGGCGATGAGGGTCTCCTTTCACGAGGGCGCGGAAGCTGAGCTGGACGAAACAGCGGCCTACTATGAGGCATGCCGCGCGGGGTTGGGAGCCGAGTTCATTGGGGAAGTGTACGCCACGATAGACAGGATTCTACGCTATCCTAGGGCCTCCCCGATGGCTTCGTCTCTCTCCAGGCAGTGCCTGATGAACCGTTTTCCCTACGCTCTCATCTACGAGATCCAGCCCGGAGCGGTCCGCATTCACGCTGTGGCCAATCTGAACCGCATGC
>VGYV01000149.1 GCA_016872855.1 Planctomycetota bacterium | reverse complement strand
GGGGTCCTTCTCGGCGGTGCGGCGCCACAGGTCGTTGCCCGTCTTGGCGTCGAGGCAGGCGAGGAACTGCCCGTAATGGCCGATGTAGAGGCGGCCCTTGCGCAGACAGGTGGAGCGGGCGTCAATCGGCGGGTCCTGCTGGCGGTGCCAGAGGACCTTCTTGGTCTTGGGGTCGAGGGCGAGGACAGTCTTGGCGAAGCCCCAGGGCAGGTCGCGGTCGTTGTAGCCCTTCGAGATTCCGCCCCAGGGCCAGCCGTGGCGGGTGCTGCGCCACTTGGCCACAGGGTCGGGCGGCTCGGGCTTGCCCACGAGGGCGTAGAGCACGCCGTCCTCCATGGCCATCCACTTCCAGAACGTGCCGTCGGAGAGGTCGGCGGGCACGGCGATCTCGTCCTTGACGTCGCCCGTGGCGGGGTCGAGGAGCTTGCAGCCCTTGTCGTCGGCCACGTAGAGGGCGGTGGGCGTGGCGATCATGGTCGAGCGGTCCACCATGAAGCCGCTGGGCAGGGGCTTCTTCCAGAGGACGGTGCCGTTGTAGGCGTTGACGGCCATCAGGGTGTCGAGAACGTCCTCCTCGCGTTGGTGCCAGGCGACGTGGCCGAAGGCCATGAAGAGGCGTCCGGCCGAGGCCACGACCTGTTGGGGGGCTGGGGCGTAGCGCGGCTCGGCGACGAATTGGGTGAGGAAGGGCGCGCGGGCCACGGTGTCGGCCGATTGCGGATTGTTGTCGGGCGTGCAGAAGTGGTGGCCCCAGTCGGCCACGCCCTGGGGGAAGCGCTTTGAGGTGGTTGCTTCGCCGAGCAGGATCTTGCCCTCGGGCCGCGCGACGCGGAGCGCCTCGGCTGGCTCGGCCGAATCGCCGAGGACGACCACCGCGTCAGCCACATTGTCCGCCAGGCTGATCCGCGACGGCTTGCCGGTAGCGACGAAGATGCGCGAGCCGAGAAGGCCGGCGGCGTCAGCGGCCTTGGCCGCCGCCTGGAAACCCGCATAGTCCGGCACTTGGACGAAGAGGGTGAGCTCGCTCTGCCGAGCGAGGTCGAGAGCCAACTGGTCCCCCTTCTCGCCCACGAGGGCGCATATGCCACGTTTGAGGCCGGACTTGGCCAACACGTCGGCCGCGCTCGGCCATTCGGCGGCACCGGCCCACGACGCCACCGCCAGGGCGAGCGCCACCCAAGCGACTGCCCTCTTGCCCATCGTCTTCTCCTTTCGCGCGCGGGGGATTCCTACCTCCTGCGAGTCAAACCCAAAACGGTCGGGAAGTCAAGCCCCGCGGGGCCTGGGCTTGCGCTGAGAGGGCAGTGTGATACAATTTGTGGGAAGGCGCTGCATGCGGCAGGGGCGGCGCACTGTGGGGGTTCGCCATGCCAATCAAGTTTGCGTGCGAGTGTGGGAAGATACTGACGGCGCCGGACGGCACGGAGGGGAAGCGGGCACGCTGTTCGGCGTGCAAGCGGGCAGTGACGATCCCATCGGGGTTCCACCTGTCGAACGCTGAAGATGCGACGCCGCCGCCCGGGGCCACGGGTGGCGCCGCAGGGGGGGAGGCATGCCCGAGCTGTGGGCGGCCTCTGGCCGCGGAGGCCGTGCTGTGCGTCCACTGCGGCTTCGACCGGCGGACGGGGCTCCAGGTGGGCTTCGGGCCGCAGCCGAGGGGAGGCAAGCGCGGCGTGGCCTTCACCTTCCCTGTGGTCAAGGTGGCGATCGGCGCGGGTGTCCTGGCCGTGCTCGCCGCCGCCTGGTTCTTCGTGGTGTCGCCGCTCCTGGGCAAGATGCACCTGACCAACGCGGTGGGCTACGTGACCAACGGCGACCTGAGGAAGGCGGAGACCGCCTTCAAGGAGCTCCAGCCCAAGCTGTCGGGGCCGGACAGGGAGCGGGCGGACCTGTGGCTCAAGCAAATCCCTCTCGAGCTGGAGAAGAACCGGGGGAAGATACTCGACCAGGGGAACGAGGTCAAGAGCGACACGGTGGACATGGTGCTGGGGAAGCCTGTGGTGATGCCCGGGGCCATCGAGGCCAAGGTGAAGATCACCAACCGCGGACTGACGCCGCTGACGCTGCGGAACACCTACTTCTACCTGCGCGGCATCCGGGACATTGTGCTGGTGGCGGTGCACGACGACAACACCCTCGGCAGTGAGGGCGCGGTCGTGAAGCCGAAGGAGACGTGGGAGGGCATCGTCGTGTTCCGCAAGGCGCCCGACCACCAGGTGCAGAAGGGGAAGGGGGGCAGCGGCCTGGACAGCATGGGCGCGAGCTACTTCTACCTCATCTACAACGACGGGACGAACTACACCAAGCGGATGCTTCAGTTCTAACCGCCCGCCCCGTCATGCCCTTTCATAGGCACTCAGGAAGTCCTCCCGCCTGCCGCAGGCGTGCGCTCGCCGCGGGAAGCGCGGGGTTGGCCTAGCCTAGCGTCCCGGAGCCGCCTGGCGGACGCGGTAGAGCACCTTGTCGCGGTGGGCCAGGTATTCGACCGAGCCGTCGGGCAGCCAGGCAGGGCCGTTGGGGATGATGCCGTCGTACTCGGGGCCTGCCTGGCCATCGAGGACGATGAGCGACTTCGCCTTCTCCTTCTCCCCCCGCCGGGCGCGGTAGGCGATGTGCTTGCCGTCGGGGCTGACGACGGGCTGCGCGATGTCATCGAACTCCGGCCCCGGCCCTGGCCCGAGCGTAGTCGAGGGCTGCCCGTCCTCGATCACGAACTTCTTCGTCGCCCTGCCCGCTACGTAGACGAAGCGCGTGCTGTCGGGGCTGAAGGTGAGGCTGAACGCCGCCGCCCCGATGCCCCCGAACTCCGGCCCGGGCTTGCCGTCGAGCACGACAAGCCAGGCATCCCCCTTCCTTGCCCCGTAGGCCACGCGCTTGCCGTCGGGGCTGAAGATGGGTGTGCGAGCCAGAATGCCGTCGCAGGGCGGCCCGGCCACGCCGTCGAGCACGACCAGCCACTTCTCGCCCCGCCGGACGACGTACGCCACCCGCGAGCCGTCCGGGCTGAAGACGGGGTTAGACCACTGCATGCGCCTCCAACTCGACATGACCGCATCGAAGTCAGGGCCGGGGCGCCCGTCGAGGACCACGCACCACTTCGTCCCCTTGCGCGCGCTGTAGGCCACCCGCTTGCCGTCGGGGCCGAAGACCGGATCGCCCTCCCCGATGGCGTCCCACTCCGGCCCCGCCTTGCCGTCGAGGAAGAGGAAGTGGTTGGGCGCCTTCATGGCAACATAGGCCAAGCGGCCATCGGGGGTGAAGACGGGGCTGCCCTTTGCCACCCCATCGAGTTCTGGCCCAGGCTGTCCGTCCAGGAACACCGCGTACTTCTTGCCCACCTGCGCGGCATAGGCCACGTGGCGGCTGTCGGGGCTGAAGAGGGGGCTGCCGGTGTCCATGCTAATGCCGGGCTGGTCGTAGCGGGGGCCTTCGTCGAGCAGGGCATCCACGGGCGGCCCGGGCTGGCCGTCCACGACGACGAGCCACTTGCCCCCCTTCTGCGCGCCGTAGGCGATGCGTTTGCTGTCGGGGCTGAAGAGCGGGGCGCCCCCCTGGACCGCGTCGAACTCTGGCCCAACCTGGCCATCCACGACCACAGCCCACTTCGTCCCCTTCCTTGCGGCGTAGGCCATGCGCCTCCCATCAGGGCTGAAGACCGGGTTGTCAGCCAGAATGGCGTCGAAATCGGGGCCGGGCCCTGGCCCGAGCGAAGTCGAGGGCTTGCCGTCGAGCACGACGGTCCACTTCCCGCCTCGATGCCCTGCATAAGCCACGTGGGCGCCGTCGGGGCTGAAGAAGGGGTGGCGTTGCATGATGCCGTCGAACTCCGGGCCTGGTTGGCCGTCAATCACGGCGAACTGCTTTTTCTCCTTCACGGCGACGTAGCCGAGGCGCTTGCCGTCGGGACTGAAGCGGAGCGTGCCTGGGGCGAGACCGTCGTAGGCGGGGCTTGGCTGGCCGTCCAGCACCACGACCACCTTGCCCTCGACGGCGGCGGCGTAGGCGAGGCGCCGCCCGTCGCGGGTCGTGCGCCAGAGCAGCACCTTCTCGTGGAGCGGCCCGAGCCGCTGCTCCTCCACCTTGGCGGGCGGAGGCGCCTCGCCGGCAGGGGCACTCAGCGCGAGGGAACAGGCGAAGCTAAGAGTGCTCGCACGCAACTGCTTCTCTCCTACTTCGTCTCCGAAGATGTGTTCCGCACCCCAGACGAAGACTGGCTAAAGCCAGGACTCCAAACCGGTCTCCTCCCTGTTCGGAGTCCTGCCTTCAGGCAGTCTTGGCTTGCCGACGCGGTTACTGTGCCGGTCGCGCGGCTTCTCGCTGGAGGCGGACGGGCGCGTCGCTCATCGCCTCGGCATTATCGTAGACCGCCGTCAGGTTGTCCAGTTGCACGCTGCGGTCGGCCACGGGCAGCAGCTCGTTCACGTAGATGTTGTGCGTCCGCATCTCTATGATGATGCGGGTGAGCCGCACGGGCAGGTCCACGATGCCCTCGGCGCTGTGGTTCCACCACACGGAGTCCTTCTCGCGGTAGTTGTCGCCAGGGAGGTTGTTGGGCAGGGGGAACTCGAGCCAGCGCCAGCCGTCGAAGTTGAAGTAGCTCCACGAGTGGATGTCATCGCAGTTCCACTCGTCCTTGGTGCCGATGCTCTGCCACACCTCGCCCTTGGCGTCCTCGATCTCGTAGATGATGCGGCCCCAGTGCGAGTGTCCGTTGGCCCAGATGCCGAGCGCCCTTGCCTTGCCGGGGATGGCGATGGGCTTCGGCGGCTTGAAGACGCCGTACCAGGCGGCAAGCGGCCGCTCCTTCGGCGGGGTGGCCAGAGCCGCGTCCCAGACCTTCGACCCCCAGACCGGGTCGGCCACAATGCTCGCCTTCATCGGCCCGGGGAAGCGGGGCAGGTCCCAGTGGTTCTTCGCATAGCTGTCGTAGGGCGCGGGGTCGTAGGCCCAGGGGCGGTCGAAGGTGTCGAGGACCAGGCCGTGCGCGCCCGGCTGCTCGGGGTGGACGGGTTCGCGCAGCTCGATCTTCTCGATGGGCTGATCGGTCGTCATCCAGCAGGGAGTCGGGGAGAGGAGCGCCCATGTGGGCCGCTCTGGAAGGAGCAGGTCGTTCTCGAAGCCCTCCCATGTGGTCGTGACGACGCTCTTCGCCTTCGGGGCGTGAATGAGAGCGTGCCGCCTCCCGCGGATGGTCCAGAGGCAGTAGATGAACTTGTTCCCGCTCTTGAATCGGACGCAGTAGACGGACTGGGAGCCCGTGGGCACGTAGCCGTCGCATTGCACCTGGTCGAGGAGGCGGGTCATCGTGGCGTAGGCCGGGAAGGCGGGCTTGGGGTTGAACTCCGGGCGCGGCCCCGTGATGCCGATGCAGCCGTAGTGGGTGCTGCCCCAGTAGCCCGCGCAGTCGTGAAGGGTGAAGCAGAACAGGAAGCGGCTCGTGCCCAGGGCGAGTGAGAGGACGGAGGTGCGGACATAGTAGTCGGCCGCCGTGTGGTGGCCGAGGGCGAGGGGGTGGCTGGACGGAAAGTAGCTCTCGGTGTGGATGATGGGGATGCCGGTGTAGCCGCAGCGCTTCATCTCCTCCTGGAGCATCCACATCCTGTTCGGGGCGACCGAGCGGACGGGCATCTCGGGCATCCGCTCGAACTGCGGGGTGTCCACCCCGATGGCGTCCATGTAGTCCTTCGGGTACTTCTCCCACATGAAGGGGACGCTGAAGATGGGCTCGCACCAGCCGAAGGAGACTTTTGCCTTCGGCGCGTGCTTGCGGATGCCTTCGGTGGCGGCCTTGGCGGTGAGGGTGCTGGCGCGGATCCGCGTCTTCTCCTCGGCGCTCAACTGGTAATCGCCCTCGCCGATGAAGCGCGGCAGGATGCCATAGGTGAGCGGCGTCGAGATCGCGTTCTCCCCGAAGATGCAGAAGTACGGGATGTCGGGCGCCTCCTTGAGCTGCTCGGCGGCCGTCAGGCCGATCTCCTCGCTGAACTTCTCGTACTCCTTCGGGTCGTGGGGGTCCTGGAAGGCCCACTTGGCTGGGCCGCTGACGATGATGCGGGGGTTGGGCGCCATGCCCCACTGGCGGCGGGTCTGGAGGTCCTTGGCCGCGGCCACGCGGGTGCCGGCGACGCGGAGGAGATAGAGGTCCTCCGCCTCGTTGGGATTCGTCAGGTGGCCGCCGCGCCACCACCAGAGGCCCCAGCGGCTGCTCGCCGCGTCCGCCTTCCGCGTGTCGGGCGGGAGCTGGACGAATGTGCCCTCCTGGGCGAACGTCTCCCCCTCCGCCTCCACCTCCGCCCTCACGCGATGCAGGCCCGGGTAGGATGCGGGCAGCGGGAAGTCGAAGCGGGCGGCCGATTCCCACGTTAGCTCGCCCCTTTGCTCGATGTCAATCCTGTCGCCCATGAGGTGGCCGGAGGTGAGGCGGAGGCGGAAGGGCACAGGGCGGCCGCGGAGGTTCTCGACCTTCACGTGCCAGATGGGGGTCTCGGGGCTGACGAAGGCATTGCCCGTGCGGTTGCTGGACGCGATGAGGCGGATGGGCGCCTCCTCGAGGGTCATGGCGAAGATGCGCACGCCGCTCGGCAGGCCGCCCTGGAAGCGGTCGTAGACGCATGGGTCGGGATAAGCCCGCCAGTCGTGAACCTGCTTCGTCAGCTCGAGCGAGAGCGTGTGCTCCTCGCGGAAGCGCGAGGCGATGGCCACGCTGTCCAGCTCGATGGGCACGAGCCACAGGCTGCCGCTCTTGCCATCGGCGAGCGTCACGGGCAGGCGCCGCGCGCCCTTGGGGCCGCTGCGCGCGGCGAGCGTCGGCACCTCGGTCGCCGCGTCCACCGCGAAGCCGGCTCGTGGCCGATAGAAGCGGGCCGTCACGATGGGCACCTTGTTCGGCTCGCCATCCGACGCCGCGACGAGCCACAGCCGCCGCCACGGGCGGTTCGGCACGCTGAACCGTATCCGCGCGGGGTCGAGCAGCCCAGGCTCGGGCCAGCTCGTGTTCGCGTCCACGAACTCGTTGTGATCGCGGAACCGGAACAGGCTGGCGCCGAGGTCCACGTGCTCGCTCCGCGTCGGGAAGGCGAACGGGACCGAGCGGATGGCGACCGTGGCGCCCGCAGGCGGAAGCGCATCCGCTTTGACGAGGCCCTTGGCGTTGCAGGCGTCGTCAATCGGCAGGGGGGTGAAGCCCTCGCCCTGCTTGCGCACGTCGCGGACGCCCAGCGAGGCGACGCGGACGCTCCCGCGCAGCCAGAGGCCGACGTCGCCCGCAACGCGCCCCGGCGGCCTGTGCTCCGCGACGAGGAAGCCATCCCTCCAAAGGCGCACGGCATCGGCGCGCAGTTCGATGCGGAGCGCGAACCACGTGTCGCGGACCCCTGGGATTGCCGCCATCGCCGACTCGATCTCGGCCCGCAGCGGCTCCGGGCAGCCCTTCGGCGCCTCCTTGAACCGCTCCGCGAGCGTGACGGCGTGCGGCCACTGCGTCCGCACGGGGTCCTCGCTGGCGGGACGGTAGGTCTGGTAGGCGCGGTTGGCCGCCGCGCCCATTCGGGGGGTGAGGGTGAGGTGGCAGCGGCCCGCGGCGGGGGACGACGTGGCGTCGAGGGCATATGCACTCTCGGCCTGGGCGCTCGGCCCGGTCACGCCGCAGGCCAGGGTGGCCCCGTGACCGTTTGCCTTCTCCTCCGTGATGCGGACCCGCGCGACGATGTCACACGGCCCCTCGGCAGGCTTGCGTGTGCGCAGGAAGCCGACGGCTCCGCCCGAGTGCTCAAGCACGGGCACGCCCAGTAGGTCGTCGCCAGCGACCCTCAGCCCCGGCCCCACCTCCCACTCGTCCTTCGCCTTCTCCAGGCTCATCGGGAGTTCGACGATGGTCTCGCCGGCCGGCAGCTCCTTCCACCATTTGCCGCCGAAAAGGCCCGCGTGGGCGGGCAGGCACATCCACGACGCGACAAGGCACAGAAGGCTAATCTGCCGCATCTCGCGCCTCCTGACGGTTCTGATGCACCGGGCGGTCATGCCCCGCTTGAGTTCAGAGGGCCCGGGATCCACTTTCAGCAAAGCCTGGCTCGTGCGCCGCCATCGGTCCATATCATACCATGTCCTCGGCTCGGATGGGAGTAGGCACACCGGACGCGAAGACAACTTGATTCTCGGCTTGCTTTGCGTATAATGCTCCTGCGCTCGCAGTACCCCGGCGGTCGTTGTCTCACGGAGGTAGACCGCAGAGAAAGGAGGGACGGATCATGATGCAGTTCGTAATGCTGCTGGGCCTGCTCATCTGGCAGGACGCGGAGGGTCAGTGGGTGAGCGCGGAGCTCCACCTGGATGACGGAAAGGGAGGAGAACCTCTCATCGCACACCTATATGTCGAGAGGACCAAAGGCAAGGAGACCATGTGCCTCGACATGGCAGGCAAGACGATCCTATGCCGACTGGGTTCTGCCGAGCAAATCGAGATTGACCACAAGACGAAGACCTACACGAGGCGTGGCCTGCGGGGCGCGCCGGAGCGGCCTGGGGCGGAAGCGTTCCTCGAGGCCATGATGGAGCGCCTTGTTGGCGTCAGGAAGCTCCCGGCGCCCGATCCCCCCCTGGTGACCGACGGCAAGCTAAGGTACCAGCGTGTCCGCGCGGGTGGCGGCGCAGGCAAGGCTGAACTGGAGCTTCTGCGAAGCACGAGCCCACGAACCGGTGTCCGCCAGATGACAGTCTCTCTTCAGGGCAGTAAGACCACCCTCAGAGTAAGGGATCTTCAGTTCACCGAGATAGCCGAGTCCACATTTCAAGTTCCGCCCGACTACAGGGAACGCGCCGCCGGCGCGCCCGAGCCGACCCGATAGGACCTGTTGCGTCAGGGAGGAGACACGCGATGGGCAGCAAGCGCCATGCGCCTGGGCAAGTGCTCGTTTATTCTGTGGGCCTCCTGGCGACCACTTGGGCCTGCTGTTGGGCCCAGGGCGACAAGCTGGTGATACCTTCGGGGGGCTATCCATTCCACCCGGGGTGTCGCTGGGAGTTCCGGGTTGAGGTTGGCGGAGAAGGGATCTGGTTCAAGAAGCTGACCCTTCTCGTCGAAGGAACGCAACGGGTCTTCGGGAAGGACTATCTGAGCGTCAAGGTGCTCGGCGACGACCGCCAGATTGACAGCTCCTACGAGCGTCGAGAGGGCGATGTGATGCTGTCGTGGAACAGCTTGGAGGAGGAGTTGAAGCCGCGCGTCGCCATGCGATTTCCCTTGAAGGAGGGCCTCCAGTGGGATGACGCGGGCGAGATGTGCTATGGCCGCAGGACCGAGGTGCTCCGGTCCAAGCACTCCGTCGTCAAGACCGAGACCGTGGAGGTTCCCGCTGGGAAATTCCGCTGCTTGCTCTTGCGCCAGGAATTGCCGGACGCAGGCATCGTGAGCGACGCTTGGGTGGCCCCCGGTGTGGGTTTTGTGAAGTTCGAGCGGAGAGGACACGACCAGCCCAAGCCCCAGATTGCCTGCGTGCTGACCCGGTTCACACGGGAGACATGGGTAGACCGGGACATCCAGGAGCCCGTCCGCTGGGAGGGGAGCGGCAGCCCCTATGTGCTGACGAAGAGCATCCGCGTGTGGCAAGGAGGCAAGCTGGCGATCGAACCTGGAGTGGTCGTCAAGGTGCGTAAGGGCTTCCGGCTCTGGGTTCGCAATGAGGGCACCCTGATCGCCGAGGGCACGAAGGAGAAGCCCATCGTGTTCACGTCGGCCGAGGAAAAGCCACAGCCCGGGGACTGGGATACCCTCTCGACAGAGAACACCTCGGGCGAGGCCAGCAGCCTCCGCTACTGCACGATCCAATACGCCTCCCGGGGGCTATGGATAACCAACAGCTCGCCATCCGTTGCCCACTGCACCATCCAGGAATGTTATGGCGATGGCCTGGCGCTTGACAAGCAGGCCGATCCCTCCGTGTCTCGCTGCATCATCGAGCGCAACGGCGCTTCGGGCATCCACCTGGGACCCACGGCGAAAGGGGTCCTCACCACAAATTACGTCAGCAAGAACGGCATCGCCGGCGTTTGCTGCGGCAAGGACTCCGCCACGACACTGGTCAGCAACACGATCACGGGCAACGCGGTTGGCGTGCTGCTGAAGAAGGGCGCCAATCCGAAGTTGGACGAGAACATCGTGCGCGACAACCAGCAGGACACCCAACGAGAAGAATAGAATCCTAGTGGGCAGAACCCATTCCACGTCGACCGACGAGGGCGAGCGCCGCGAGGCACAGGGCTGCGAGCTGTCGCATGGGTGCGCCCCCTTTCGTCCTCAGACCCGCGCTCCCTCCCGACCGCCGCATTATACACCTTGGGCATCCGGTTGCCAGCCCGCTTGACGACTTCCCGCTTTTCTGCGATTATCTGATTCGCGTAGATTCGCGTGATTCGCGGTCACCCTCTGGAGGCCGTTGGGTGGAGATCAAGCTGAAGTATGGGCTGAACCCTCACCAGAAGTTCGCGCGGCTGGTCGTCGAGCGTGAGCCGTCGCCGCTGAAGGTTCACAACGGCACGCCGGGTTACATCAACCTGCTCGACCTGTTGGGCGCGTGGCAGGTGGCCCGCGAGCTGAAGCTGGCGACGGGGCTGCCGGGCGCGGCGTCGTTCAAGCACGTGAGCCCCGCCGGCGCGGCCATCGCCAGGCCGCTCGACGAGGCGTTCCGCCTCTCGCAGTTCATCCCCGAGGGCGAGGAACTCTCGCCCGTGGCCACGGCCTACGCGCGGGCGCGGGGAGCCGACCGCCTCTGCTCCTTCGGCGACATCGCGGCCGTGAGCGATGTGGTGGACGTGTCGCTCGCCAAGCTCATCGCCCGCGAGGTCTCCGACGGGTTGATCGCCCCTGGCTACGAGCCCGAGGCCCTCGAAATCCTCAAGGCCAAGCAGGGGGGACGCTACCTGGCCATCGAGATTGACCCCGCCTACGAGCCGCCCGAGCTGGAATACCGCGATGCCTTCGGCTTCCGCCTCGAGCAGACCCGCAACACCGCCAGGATCACCCGCGACCTGCTGAAGACCGTCGTTTCGCAGAAGAAGGACATCCCCGAGGCCGCCGCACTCTCGCTCCTCGTGTGCAGCGTGGCGCTGAAATTCACCCAATCCAACTCCGTTGGCCTCGCCTACGACGGGCAGGTCATTGGGATGGGCGCGGGACAGCAGTCGCGCGTCCACTGCGTCCGCCTCGCCTGCGGCAAGGCCGACAAGTGGTTCCTCCAGAGCCACCCCCGCGTGCTGGACCTCAAGTTCAAGAAGGGCCTCGGGCGGCCCGAGAAGACGAACGTGGTGGACGCCTATCTGCTGTGGGACGAGCTGGCGGAGGCCGAAAGGCAATGGCTGCTGGACCAGCTCGACACGGCGCCGAAGCCCCTGAGCCGCGAAGAGCGGCTCGACTGGGTGAAACGCTTCGACGGCATCGTGTGCTCGAGCGACGCCTTCTTCCCGTTCCGCGACTCGATTGACCGCCTGAGCCGCACGAACGTGCAGTACGCCATGCAGCCGGGCGGCTCGGCCCGCGACGAGGATGTCACGGCTGCCGCAGACCAGTATGGAATGGTCATGGTCCACTCAGGGCTGCGACTCTTCCTCCACTGAGGACAAGAAGAAGAGGGGACTATAAGGAAGGCAGGAATGCAGGAAAGGAAACGGGCAACCGGAATGCGTGGGTCGCGGGAGCGAGGGCGAGCCACGCCCTTGGACTCTTGGGCTTCAACCCGACCGCCCCTCTTCCTCCGATTCCTTTCCTGCCTTCCTGCATTCCTTATAGCCTCTTCTTCTCTGTGCGGCGAGATGCCCGAGGTGGTCCACGTGGGGATGGTCGCGCCCGACATCATCGAGGTGGTCGTCCAGGCCGGGCGGGCGGAGTACGGGCGGCAGGTGCCTTACGAGCCCCAGCTCGACGACAAGGTTGACCGCAAGACCCACCAGCGCTGGGTCCACCGCGACGGGAAGTTCATCGGCGCGCTCGTGGGCAAGGAAGAGAAGCTCATCTACACCCCCGACCGCGTGGTCGGGGACAAGCTGGACCTCGCCTGGGCCGACGCCCCCACCAGCTACGGCATCCGCTGCCCCGACGACCCGAACTACGCCGGCGACGGCACTGCCCCCACCGCCGTCCGCCGCAAGAGCAAGCCCTCCGACTTCGCGCGCGTCGGCCCCTGGCAGATGGAGGCCCCAATTGAGCACCACATCTTCCTCCGCCTGCCCAAGCCCCTCGTGGTTGGTCGTGAGTATCTCATCTGCTTCCGTGGCGGACACCTGCTCGCCACGGGCTTCACGTGGGAGCCGGCGAAGCTCCGCAGCGAAGCCGTGCACGTGAGCCACCTCGGCTTCCGGCCCGACGACCCCGCGAAGGTCGCCTTCCTCTCCTGCTGGATGGGCGGCGGGGGCGCCGTGACCTATCAGGAGGGCCTCCGCTTCGACGTGCTCGACGCCAACGACAAGAGTGTGTTTCAGGGCAAGGTCGCCCTGTCGAGGGCCGCCGCCGACCCCGAGGACGCCTATAAGCGGAACTACACCGGCGCGCCGGTCTACGAGATGGACTTCTCGCCGCTGCGGACGCCCGGCACCTATCGCGTGGCGGTCGACGGCGTGGGCTGCTCCTACCCCTTCACCATCGCAGACGACGCCTGGCGGAAGGCATTCGCCGTGTCCGCCCGCGGCTTCTACCATCAGCGCAGCGGCATCCCCCTCGGCCCGCCCAACACGGCCTTCAAGCGCCCCCGCGCCTTCCACCCCCACGACGGCCTCAAGGTCTTCCACTCCACCTGTGGCCTGATGGATTCGGGCAACGGGTTGAACCGCAAGGACAACAACTTCGGCAATCTCAACAAGGGCCGCACCGACCAACTCGTGGCGAATGCCTGGGGCGGCTACATGGACGCCGGCGACTGGGACCGCCGAATCCAGCACCTTGTCGTATCGCGCCTGCTCCTGGAACTCGCCGAGCTGTTCCCCGGTTACTTCGCGGCGTTACCCCTCAACATCCCCGAATCGGGCAACGGCCTGCCCGACATCGTGAACGAGGCGCTCTTCAACCTCGACTGCTACCGCCGCATGCAGACCCCCGAGGGCGGCATCCGCGGCGGCATCGAGAGCGAGGAGCACCCCCGCCACGGCGAGGGGAGCTGGCAGGAATCGCTCACCGTCATGGCCTACGCTCCCTGCATCTGGTCGAGCTACGTCTATGCCGGCGTCGCCGCCCGCGCTGCTCTGGCGCTCGAGACGGCGAAAAAGACTCCAGGAGTCTTTTCCCGGAACGGCCCTGCGGGTGCTTCGCAGAAAAGACTCCTGGAGTCTTTTTCGCCGCAGGTCTATCGCGAGAGCGCGCTGCGGGCGATGGCCTGGGCCGAGAAAGAGCTGAAGGCCGCGGGCGACAAGCAGTCCCCACCCGAGGTCCGCGACGCCCGCAACCTCGCGGCCATCGAGCTGTTCCGCCTCACTGGCGACCCCGCCTGGCACGACATCTTCCTCGCCACCACGGCCTTCAAGGATCCCAAGGCGGAGCTATTCGTCTGGCAGAAGCACGAGCAGCGCGACGCCGCCTGGGTCTACGCCCGTACCGACCGCCCCGGCGTGGACGCCCAGGTGAAGGCCAACTGTCGCGCCGCCATCCTCCGCGAGGCCGACGAGCGGCTCGCCTCCCAGGCGAAGTCGGGCTTTCGCTGGATGAAGCACTTCTGGCGCCCCTTCGGCTGGGGCGCGCCCGCCACACCGGAGGCCGAGAGCGTCGTCCGCGCCCACATCCTCACGGGCGAGGCCAAGTACCTGCGTGCCCTCGTCCTCGCCGCCCAGTTCGGCGGCGGAGCGAACCCGCTCAACCTCTGTTACACCACCGGCCTCGGCCCTCGGTGGCCTCAGCACCCGCTGCACATTGATTCGCGTGTCACCCATCAGCCGCCTCCGCCCGGCCTCACCGTGTTCGGCCCCCAGGAGGTCGAGCGCGCGAAGGGCGATTGGGGCCAGAAGAACGTCGCCCGCTTCTGCCATCCCCCCGTCGCCCAATGGCCCACCGCCGAGGCATATTGGGACGTCTTCTGGTATCCCTCGGTCTGCGAATTCACCGTCCAGCAGCCGATGGCCGCCAACGCCTACCTCTGGGGCTACCTGGCGGCGAGGAAGTGAACGCCGGTTGAAAAACTGCCTGAACGGGGTATGATGGCAGTATCTGGAGATCGTGTCATGAAGGACCCTATCGTCGAGGAAGTGCGCAAGTACCGCATGGAACACACGGCCAAGTTCCACGGGGACTTGCACGCCATCTGCGAGGACTTCCGCCGCATCGAGAAAACGCTCGGCCGCAAAGTCGTCCGCCTTCCCGCCGTGCGGATCAAGCCGAAGAAGCGGCCAGTTGCGTCTTCGTAGGCCCGGCGCCACCTCGTTCGCCCCCAGGAGGACAGCAATGAAGCCAGCCTTCGCGGCCCTTGCCCTGAGCATGCTGGTCCTCTGTGCTGGCGGCGCTGAGCCGGAGACGCCGGACCCCAAGACCGTTTGCCTCGAACTCGTGGGGACTTTTGCCGAGGCTGGCGATCCCAGAGCCCCCAAACAGCCGTCACTCGCGGTCGCTTTCGCTGCTGAGAAGTTCACACTCGTGGACTGTCGGGGCAAGATGAAGACGGAACAGGCGATACCGACCAAGGAGGGGTTGGTCTTTGTGGAAGCCAATCGAGACCGGAACGTCTATCGCCTAAGTTGCGACACCAAGCACAAGGAGTATTACTACTCTGGCCACAAATCACGTAGCGCGCGTTCGGAGTGCGGGCTTCAGCCCGTACGCCCAGATACGGCCTGAAGGCCGCACTCCAAACAGGACTC